>JAOAAV010000077.1 GCA_026418715.1 Clostridia bacterium | reverse complement strand
GCCTTTATTGTTGCAAACCTGCTTAGCTCCGTTGTAAACGGCTCAAGCGGCACAGGTACTGCCGCAAAGCTTTCAAAAATGCCCACGTTTGGCAAAACGGGCACCACCAATGACGATATGGACAGATGGTTTGTTGGTTTTACTCCATATTATGTGGGTGCTGTTTGGTATGGTTTTGACCAGCCTAAATCAATAAAATCGGCCGGAGTTAGCTATAATCCATCTACGAGAACATGGAAAACAGTTATGGAACAGGTACATAAAAACCTTGCAGTAAAGGAGCTTGACGTTCCAAGTGACATTATTTCGGAGTCCATTTGCACCATTACGGGATTGAAGGCTGCGGCAAACTGTCCGTCTGAAACCGAATATTTTGTCAAGGGAACGCAGCCAAAAACTGTATGCAATGGCTCACACGGCGGCAATCACAGCGTTGATGTCGCAAATCCAGAAGAAGCAGAATTGGGTATTCCTTCATCAAACTCCGACGTGCCGTCTCAAACAGCAACTCCAAAGCCAGCCGCAACGGCACACGCGCCAACACCTACTCCTGCCGCAGCACCGACCGAAGAACCTATCCCTATCCCCAAACCTTCTGCTTCTCCAAGGTCCACGCCGATGCCGTCTGTCATATCCTTAGATTAATAAAAAAGAGGCTCAAACAAAGCCTCTTTTTTTGTATAAATTTTTAATTGATTTCCATCCTCTATTTATGCCATTCTTTAGCATAATGTCTTACGGATGCCTCTATAATTTCGTAATATGCCCAATGGCTTTTTGTTAAATCCTTGTATGGATTGGTAGGATCAACTGCTTGTATCTTCTCTTTGTTTGCGCTCCTATCAAGCGCCCTGTTGATAATGGTAACTGCCTCCGCTCTTGTTATGGGCTTATCAGGCATGAATGTCTTTGCATCGTAACCTGAAATATATTTTTTCTGAATTAAAGCTGAAATATATTTTTCAGCCCAATGTCCTTTAACATCCGTAAATGCTGATTTTGAACTGCTTTTACTACTGTCAATCTTCATTGCATTATATATAATAACACAAAATTCAGCTCTTGTTATATAGTTGTCAGGCTTAAAAGTCCCGTCCTCATAGCCGCTGAAAATACCTTCATACTGCATACGTGAAACATCCTCAAAGTACCATGCCTTTTTATCTATATCAGAAAACGTTGACTCAAAATTTACACTTCCCGAGTAACCCATTACCGTTACCATCATGGTTGAAACCTCTGCTCTTGTAAGATTGTTATCGGGTCTGAAAGTACTATCCTCATACCCATTGATGTAAGGCTTATGATCCTGTCCGCGCAACTCTGCAGTTTGATCTTCTGTTAGCTTTGTCACGGTAAACGAAGCATCCTTTGTTACGCTGATATCATCAACACTCACCGTCACACGCACTTTCACGGCATATTTCCCCGGCTCGCTCGGGTGAACTGTCAGTTTTGCTCCGTCCAATGTACAAATCTCATCATCGTCTTCTTCAATACTATAAGAGTAGTCAATTGACGAGTTACTGCTGTGAATATCACACTTATCATCATGCTTAAATGTGGCACCATCTGCATTTAAAGTAAATCTTTTTGAAGATGTATCATATGGAACAGATACGTTGTCAATTTTAAATGTAGGTGCCGAAAGCTTACATTTGCAGGTAGAATAAGCAAACGTAAAATAATCTAAATACTCATCCACAGTAAATTCACGAAGCACAACCGTTTTTTCCATAGTATGCGTCAAATATCGGTCAATATCTCCATTCTCATACTTTACCGTATAAACACCGCTGCTTGGAAGCACCACTGCAAAGCCCATGTAGTCGTCAAGGAAGTCATCAATAGTTATATACTTTTTTGTGTCTGAATTTTTAACAGTGAGAGTTGTAGTAGATACATCCAAACTTTTAGACAAGTTTGCTTGGAGCACATATGCGGCAGTATAATCATCGTAATCGTCAGTAATCATAGTAGCAATAACAGGCTTCACCTTTGAACTCTCTGTCAAAATCTTCATATATGACAAATCTGAAACAAAAAGATTCCCAACGCTTATCCCTGCACCGTCTACCGTTGTTATTCTTGCATTTCCCGTCAGCATATACACCTGAGTATTGCTGCCTCCTCCTAAAATACCCACTCCCGTATATTCATTTTCCATATAGAGCTTCCCGCTGCTCTTAACAAATAATTTGGTTGGATAACTGCTATCACCGTCTTCAAGCTTGATGGGAGTGCCCTTTATTCGATTTTTAAGTGTGGTCGTTCCACTTGATATAAGAGTTACAGATGAACCTGCCCCTACGATAATCGGGGTCGTTGTCGTACCGCTGTTTTTGCTCAAATCAATTGTTGCGCCAGATAAAACAAGAGTAACATCATCTAGCGCTGAGTTTACATTGACATTGTATCTGGTTGTGCTTCCTGTTATTGTATAAACTCCATTTGATGAAATCGTAACATTTTCATCTATATTACTCAGATTTATAGTTTGATTCTGTTTTATGACATTTATAGTCGCATCCACAGACGTTTGAAGGGCCCCCGCCGTTGCGGTCGCAGTAACCACAATTGAATAATTTCCCGCTTTCGATACTGTTACCGTAAGCTTTGAACCGGACAATGAGGCAATTTTTGCGCTGTCTTCCTTGATTGCATAAGAATACGAAACGCTTGGCTTGCTCCCCTTTGCATTTTCCGCCATGGTCACAGAAGCACTCTTTGCCGACAAAGTAATTGATTTTGTAGTTTGAGACGAAGACAAAACTATATCATCTACAGTGAGAGTAGGCTCACTCAGCGTATACTCAACACTTGGATAGACAGTAAAAATATCATAGCCGCTTGTGACGCTGAAAGTGCTGACATACGTTGAATCCAGCTTTCCTGTAAATGCACCATTAGAATCGGATATTGAATACTCTCCCTGCTGAGAAAGCGTAGTCGAAAAATATTTGCATCCTGCGGGAAACGTAATTTGCTTTTGATAGCTGCCGCAAGTAAAAGTGAAAGTTTCATCACTTGAATAAAAATCGCTTAAAAATTTACCCGAAAAAACAATTGCCGATCCCGTAATCGCATCAAGTTCTATGGCACTTGTTCCTTCTTCTGAAAATGCTGAAACATCCGCACTTCCTATAGAAATACTGCTCCCTTCAACATATCGTCCGCATCCTATGCCATAGCCGTATTCTCCGCTTATTCCCACAACGCTGCCGCC
>JAOAAV010000073.1 GCA_026418715.1 Clostridia bacterium | reverse complement strand
TGATTAGAATCAGTGATACCAAATTACTAGGATTAAAAAATTTAGCCCTGAATCATTTCTGACTCAAGACTAATTTTTTTGGCGGAGAGACAGGGATTCGAACCCTGGGTACCCGTTAGGGTACAACTGATTTCGAGTGCGGCCTGTCAATTGGATTTTAGCATACTTTAGTGGAAAATGGAAGTAGATAAAATCCCCCGAAAATCTTGTAGAATTAAGGCTTTCAGAGATTTTCCCCTTGCTTGCAAGGAATTATGAGCATGGCAAAAAATCAACTAAAAAATTGTATCCAAACCTGTTTTGGATAGAACTCGGATAGAACTCAAAAATTTATCATTTTTATCACTAAACTGCTTTCACCCACTTGCCGTTGACAAATCTGAGAAAGTGAGTGAAGCAAATGAATTTTGATGAATATTGTTCTTCGATAATTGATCGCTATCCTGAATATGTCACACAGAAAGAAATGTGTGCCATATTGGGTATTTGTAAATCGACTGCCTATTCAATTCAGAAAAAAGGCATTATTCCTTTTGAATATGTAAGCACATCAGAAGGAAGAAGGCAACGGGTAAAGATTACTGACGTCCTGCTATTTCAATACCAAAAGATGTGCTTTGAAGAAATAGAAAATGAGTATGTTGAAGGCTTGCGCCGTTATTACCAAAAGCAACTCCAGGATTACCCTCAACTGCTTTTGGTATCTGATATAATGCGTTTTTCCGGGTATGCAAAAACAACAATTAATAATTGGATACAACGGAATGAGCTGAAATCACTGCGGTACAAAAATAAACGGATACAATCATTCCGCCGTGGTAAAGGGTCGCTTATAACAAAGGATGCATTCCTTGATTTTCTCACAGGGCCATATTATCGAAACATATCAAGAAAATCGGACACCCATAAAGCGCAGGCTGAACAGTATGAACAGCTCTTTGCTATTTTCATGTCGAAACGAGGTGTTGCGAATGTCCAGCTATAGCTTTCTTATAGATAGGTATCCTGAATATGTGACAAAAGATCAGTTTTATAAGATATGCCATATAAGCAAAAATACAGCGCGGTATTATTTAGAGAATGGCTTTATTCCTTGCATTGATTTCGGAAAAAAGACACGCAGGTACAAGATTGCAATAAAGGATATTGTTCTATTTTTAGAAGATAGGGACAAAAATCCTGAAAAATACTATCTTCCAAATCATTATAACAACCCATTTTTGCCGGGCTCAATCAGGCGATATAAGTTCAAACCGCGGCCTGATCTCTATAAATACCATTACAAGCTAAAAGGCATCAATGAGGTTAAAGATTATAAGCAATATCTTGAACTGCAATTTGCAGATTACCCGGATATGCTAACAGGTAAACAGATACAACAAGTCACCGGTCATTCAAAAGATACAGTAATCTCATGGTGCAAGTCCGACAAGGTAAAGTATATCAGATGCCGCAATGCATACCTTCTTCAGAAAAAAAGCGTTATTAGCTATTTGTTCAATCGTGAGTTGGAGTTGCAACAATGAAGATGAGGTTTTAAAACCGAATGAACAAGAGGACATAGCTTTTTTGGCTTATGTTCTCTTTTCATATATATTAAAGGAAGCCGTTTGCTTTATTTACCGATAGAGCAAGCGGCTTTTTTGCGTGAAAGGAGGAAATTCAAGTGTCAAAAGTAATCGCTTTAGCGAACCAAAAGGGCGGCACGGGAAAAACTACGACGACGGTCAACCTGGGTATCGGCCTTGCTGCACAGGGAAACAAGGTGCTACTGGTGGACGCAGACGCA
>JAOAAV010000007.1 GCA_026418715.1 Clostridia bacterium | reverse complement strand
CGAAACTTTGCTATTGATGTTATACTGTTCATAGAAAATAGCTCCTTTTGATACTTTGTTTTTTTTGTCACTTAACATTATATCATATTGGAGTCTATTTTCTTTTTTATTTGTCACCCATCAATTGTATCACAACATTTTCAGCAATTAAATGTGAAGGTTCGGGGAAACGAACACTTCTCGAAAATATAATTATTCTATGTATAGTATATTTGATGATGGCAAAAATTATTATATATGTGTGGATTAAAAGGAGGTTCTTATGAAAAATCGAAAGCTGGCAACAAAAAGCTTCCTATGCGTCATAATATTCGGAATGGTTATTTTTACAATAACTCTGTCCAATAACAGCATAAAATCTCAAAAAAATTTAAAAATAGGAAGCCAAACCAATGCCATAAATAAAGTCAACTATCAATCAGCTGCTTTTGAAAATAGGGGCGATGGCAGTAATTCTTTGTCTAATCTGCTTGATGCGGTTGTGGGGATTACATCAACTGATAATGACTCATCAACTCAAAGTGTGGGTTCAGGCTTTATTGTTTCCGAGAATGGATATATTGCAACAAATTATCACGTCGTAGGGACGCCATATTCAAATTTGTCGATTGCATTTTCAAATGGGAAGGTAATGCATGGGAAAATGCTTTGGGGCGATCCGATTTTAGATTTGGCGATAGTAAAGGTGGATGCTACCGGGCTGACTCCCGCAATATTGGGAGATGCTAAAACACTAATTCAAGGGCAGCCCGCTTACGCAATAGGAAATCCGTTGGGTCTGCAATTTCAGCGTACAGTTACATCCGGCATTATAAGTGCTTTAAATCGGACGATTACCGTGGAATATGAGGGCGAGGACGTGTTTATGGAAGATTTGATTCAAACCGATGCATCCATAAATCCGGGCAACAGTGGGGGACCATTGGCAAATTCTGACGGAGCAGTCGTAGGAATTAATACTGTAAAAGTCAGTAGTGCCGAGGGAATAGGCTTTGCTGTACCAATTAATATTATAAAACCCATAATTGATTCTTTCGTTAAAACGGGAAGCTTTAAGACTCCGTATGTGGGTATTTACGGATATGATAAAAATATGGCACAATATCTTAATCAAAATTTTAATCACAATATAGGTGTTATGATCGCAAGCATAGAAAGCAACAGTCCCGCTGAAAAGGCCGGATTTTTAATCGGCGATATTATAACGCACATCAACAAGAAACCTGTAAACACCATGCTTGAGGTGAGGGAAATAATATATTCGGCTATACCGGGAGATGAAGTTATCTTTACGGTGATACGAAACAGCAAGCTTCAGGAAATTAAAATTACCCTTTAATAATACTTGACACATCCAACAGCTAAATGTAAAATATACTAAGATATTTTTATCTCTCATTCACGGCGGAACGTCCGCAAGGGATTGAGAGTTTTTTTTGATAAATTAAGGAGGTAAAGGAATTGATTACAAAAGCGCCGAAAGGGACAAAAGATTTGCTTCCTTCCGATTCGTATAAATGGCAATATATAGAGAGTATCTTCAGGGAAACTTGTATTAATTTCGGGTACAGTGAAATCAGAACGCCGACGTTTGAACATACTGAGCTTTTTGAGCGGGGAGTAGGGGATACGACTGATGTTGTAGAAAAACAAATGTATACATTTAATGATAAATCAAACCGCAGCATTACCCTTCGTCCTGAAGGAACTGCGTCGGTTGTGAGATGTTTTCTTGAAAATAATTTGTATGCAAATTCCCTTCCGGCAAAGATGTTTTACAATATTTCATGCTTTCGCTACGAAAAGCCGCAAGCGGGAAGATTAAGAGAATTTCATCAGTTCGGGGTTGAAGCATTCGGTTCTGGGGAACCTTCGCTTGATGCTGAAATTATTTCTTTGGCAATCACGTTTTTAAACCGTTTGGGCTTAAAAAATCTTGAGCTTAATATCAACAGTATAGGCTGTCCGGAATGCAGAAAAAGATATAACGAGGCATTGAGGGAATATTTTTATAACAATTATACCCAGCTTTGCGAGACCTGCAAAGGGCGTCTTGAACGCAATCCCTTGAGGATTTTAGACTGCAAATCTCCCATATGCCAAGATATTGCAAAAAATGCCCCTATTCTTTTAGATTATATTTGCGATGATTGCCGCACGCATTTTGACAGTGTGCAAACTATTTTAAACGATATCGGTATAAAATACGGCATTGATGCAAAGATTGTCAGAGGCTTGGATTACTATTGCAAAACGGTATTTGAAATACTTTCCAACAATATTGGCGCAAAAAGTGCCGTATGCGGCGGTGGGCGGTATGATGGTTTGGTGGAGGAACTTGGCGGGACACCAACTCCTGCTATAGGCTTTGGATTGGGAATAGAACGTCTGATTTTGGCATTGGATTCGCAGGAAATTACAATTCCGAATGAAAACAAACTTGATGTATTTATAGCTTCCGTTGGAGAAAATGCTTCAAAGCATGTACAGAAGCTTGCATATTTGTTAAGAAACCAGGGAATAAGCGTGGATTTTGATCATATGAAAAAAAGCCTTAAGGCTCAGATGAAATATGCTGATAAAATAGGTGCGCTATACTCCGTGGTAATCGGTGATGATGAGGCGGAAAAAAAGCAGGCGGAAATCAAAAATATGAAAACAGGCGAAAAAACAGCAGTAAATTTTTCGGATATGGCCGACTTTTTCAAAAAATAGAATTATGCGGAGGATTAACATATGGAAACATTGCAGGGAATTAAACGTACACACAAATGCGGAAAATTAAGTGAAACCAATATAGGAGAGATTGTTACGGTAATGGGTTGGACTCAGAACTATCGGCAGTTGGGAGCGCTTACTTTTATAGATTTGAGGGATATCAGCGGAATTGTTCAGCTCTCATTTTCAGAAGAATTAAATGCTGAAGCTTTTAAAAAAGCTCAAACGGTCAGAAATGAATATGTGCTTGCAGCCGTAGGAAAGGTTGTAAAGCGTTCATCAATAAATCCGAACATGAAAACAGGACAAATTGAAATTCAAGTTGATGAGCTTAGAATTTTAAACACGGCTGAAACGCCTCCGTTTGCAATTGAGGAAAATTCAAAGGTGAAGGATGAAATAAGGCTCAAACATCGTTATCTTGATTTAAGACGTCCGGATATTCAAAAAAATCTGATTATACGCCATAGAATTTCGCAAATTGCGAGAAACTTCTATTCTGACAACGGGTTTTTGGAGATAGAAACACCTGTATTAATGAAAAGTACTCCCGAAGGCGCTCGCGACTATCTTGTTCCAAGTCGTGTTCATCCGGGGAAATTTTATGCGCTCCCGCAATCTCCGCAGCTTTACAAGCAGCTTTTGATGGTTTCCGGCATGGATAGATATTTTCAAATAGCAAAATGCTTTAGAGATGAGGATCTGCGTGCAGACCGTCAGCCGGAATTTACACAGATTGACCTTGAAATGTCTTTTGTTGATACAGACGATGTAATTGATGTTAATGAAAAGTTTTTAGCCAAACTATTTAAGGAAATTTTAGGCAGGGATATTTGTCTTCCGCTTAAAAGGATACCTTATAAAGAAGCTATGGAGCGTTATGGTTCAGACAAGCCGGATACCCGTTTTGGTTTAGAACTTTGTGATATTTCCGAGACGGTAAAAAATTGCGGTTTTAAGGTGTTTTCCGGTGCGGTTTCAGAAGGCGGAAGCGTGCGGGGAATTAATGTAAAGGGTGGAGCAGACAAATTCAGCAGAAAAGAGATAGATGCTTTAGGTGAATTCGTTAAAACATATCGTGCAAAGGGTTTGGCTTGGCTTATTGTCGGTAAAGACGAGCATCGTTCTTCATTTGCTAAATTTTTAACGGAGGATGAGGTCAATGCTGTTATTTCGGTAATGAGCGGAGAAGCGGGGGATTTGCTGCTATTTGTTGCCGACAAAAATCCGATTGTTTTTGATTCTTTGGGTGCACTGAGATTGGAAATTGCAAAGCGTTTGGATATAATCAAAAAGGATGATTATGATCTTTTATGGGTGACGGAGTTTCCGCTTTTGGAATATGATGAGGAAGAAGGAAGATATAAAGCAATGCATCACCCTTTTACGGCATTGATGGATGAGGATGTTCATCTTTTGGATACAGATCCTGGGAAGGTGCGTGCAAAGGCGTATGATATTGTAATTAACGGCTGCGAAGCAGGCGGAGGAAGCATAAGAATTTATAACGGAGAACTTCAGCAGAAAATGTTTAAAACTCTGGGATTTACGGAAGAAGAAATTTGGGATCGCTTTGGATTTTTGCTGGAAGGTTTCAAATACGGTACACCACCTCACGGAGGCATGGCATATGGGCTTGACCGTCTGGTTATGCTGCTTACGGGTTGTGATAATATCAAGGATGTTATAGCCTTTCCTAAAGTGCAGAATGCATCGGAATTAATGTCAAACGCTCCCTCATTTGTGGATAAAAAGCAGCTTGACGAGCTTGGGATAAATATTTCAAAATAATTGTTCATTATTTATTAAAATTTTGTACTCAATGAATACTTATTTTTGTTGTACAATGAAATTTAAGATTATATTAACCAGGGGGATGCGTAATGATTGAAATTTGCAACCTTACCAAGTCTTACGGAAACAAAAAAGCTGTTGATGATATTACATTTACGGTAGAGAAGGGGGAAATTCTCGGATTTTTAGGACCGAACGGAGCCGGAAAATCTACTACCATGAATATTTTGACAGGGTATATATCTTCAACTTCCGGCAGCGTAAAGGTAGACGGCTTTGATATTTTGGAGGAACCGAATGAAGTGAAAAAGAGGATCGGATATTTGCCCGAACAGCCTCCGCTGTATATGGATATGGTTGTATCCGATTATTTGAATTTTGTTTATGACCTTAAAAAATTGAATAAAGCTGAAAAATTAAAGCATATACAAGATATAGTCGATATCGTGGGAATAGATGACGTAAAAAGCAGAAAAATCGGCAATTTATCCAAGGGATATAAGCAAAGGGTTGGTCTTGCGCAGGCGCTTTTAGGCAATCCGGAGGTTTTAATATTGGATGAGCCCACTGTCGGACTTGACCCCAAGCAGATTATTGAAATCAGAAATGTTATTAAAGAGTTGGGCAAAGAAAGAACAATAATATTGAGTTCACATATTCTTCCTGAGGTAAGCGCCGTCTGCGAAAGAGTAATTATTATTAACAAAGGCAAGCTTGTTGCAGAAGATACTCCGCAAAATCTTTCACACAGATTTACCCAAAATTCAAAGCTGCAAATTCGTGTTATGGGAAATCAGAGCGATATTATTGATGTATTGAAAACAGTTCCGGGTGTAAAAAGCATTGTTGTGCTTGGGCAAAAGGAGACGGATTCTTTTGATTTTGAAATAGAGACAACCGTCCCTCTTGATGCGGAGTTTAGCAAACAGCTTTTTATGCTGTGCGCTCAAAAGCAGATGCCAATACTCATGCAAAAGGAAATTGCAGCATCTCTTGAGGATATATTCATTCACCTTACTGCTACAGATTCACAAATCAAGCAGGAACCTTATGCGGAGGAAAACGAAAATAGCGGAGGCGAAACGGATGACAGCGATATTTAAGAGAGAATTCAGGGCATATTTTCATTCCATGCTCGGATATGTATTTTTAACAATTTTTATACTTTTAAGCGGCGTTATGTTCTTATTGTCAAACATATTTTCAGCAACATCGTCTATGAACGGATATTTTGCAAGCATGATTAGCTGGGCAATTTTTATATTGCCTATTCTTACCATGAGACTCTTTTCCGAGGATAAAAAATTGAAAACTGATCAGCTTCTTTTGACCGCACCGATTTCTATTACCGAAATGGTAGTTGGCAAGTACCTTGCGGCTGTGGGCACATTTTTGGTTGGAATGGCAATCACACTTTTATACCCGCTTGCCATGAGTTTTTACGGCAATGTGCCTGTTGCGGAAACGACTAGTTCTTATGTCGGTTTTATTTTATTCTCCGGCGGAATAATCAGTATCGGCGCTTTTATGTCTTCTCTCACGGAAAGCCAGATTGTTGCGGCAATTTCTACTTATGGAGTTGTTATTTTAACAATGTTTCTTGATATGATGTCGAGTCATGTTAAAAATGCGATGATTTCAAAAATTTTATTATGGATTTCTCCGTTTGACAGATTTGATGATTTTACCTTGGGTGTTTTGAATATCGAAGCGATTGTATATTATATAACCATAATAGCAATTTTTCTGTTTTTAACTGTTCGTGTATTTGAGAAAAAGCGCTGGAGTTAGGAGAGAGAAAAAATGAATAAAAGAAAATATCTGATCAATTCTTCCGTAATTGTTGTGGGAGTGCTTGCAATCGCAGTCTTATTTAATATATTGGTTTCAGTTTTTGTCGCAAAATTCCCCGTAAAGATAGATTTAACCTCCTCTCAAATATACGGAATATCGGATAAGACATACGAATTTTTGAAAAACTTTAATACCCCTGTTACAATTTACATTTTGGCCGGCGAAGCGGAGCAGGATACGAATGTCAGAACAATTCTTGATAAATATGCACAGGCAAATTCCAATATAAAAATTCAAAATGTCGATCCAAACGAAAATCCTACATTTGGTAAAAAATATGTGAAATCAGGGGATAGTCTTTATAAGAATTCCATTATTATTGATGCGGGTGATAGATTTAAGGTATACAAAAGCAGTGATTTATACAATGTGGATGCCCAAACTAATACCGCAACAAGTATCAAGGTTGAACAAAAGATCACTGCAGGTCTTAAATATGTGGCAAGTGATACCGATTTTACTGTGTATTTTATAAAAGGCCATGGAGAGATGGAGCTTGATGGAGCCAAAGCCAAGCTTGAGGCGGAAAATTTTATTGTAAAGGATTTAAATATTGTTACGGATGATATTCCATCTGACGCTCAAATGATTATTGTTGCAAGCCCTACTTCCGATTACACAGCTTCTGATCTGGCAAAGCTTGACAAATTTTTTTCCAATGCTGGAAAAGCACAATTTTTATTTGAATATTCTTCTTTAAGGCTTACAAATCTTTACTCATATATTAAGGAGTGGGGAATAGAGGTAAATGACAATATTGCGGTGGAACCTAACCGTTCGAACATTTTGCTTCTTGGGAACTCTTCCTTGATTTTGCCTGTATTTGAAAGCTCGGATATAACCGATGCGCTTATAAAAGATCAGAGAATAGTAGGATACTATCCATATTCCAAAACGCTAAACTTGCTCTTTGAAAGCAATAGCGGAATTGAAGTTAAAAAGCTTCTTTCAACATCTTCTGATGCTTATGTAAAAACGGATATTGAAAATTTGAAAAGTGTTGAAAAATCTGAAGGCGATAAAACTGGTTCATTTGCAGTGGCAGCAGTTTCCACAAAGCAGGGCGATTCCCCGAAGGATGATTCGATTATTTTTGTGTCGGGGACTACTTTGCTGCTTGATGTGGATGCGGACACTTTGACTAATTATGGGTTTGCAAATTATGATTTATATATGAATGTGGTAAATTTCCTGCAAGGCTCAAAGGATGATTACTCCATTCAGGCAAAATCATTAATCGGGGATACTATTACGGTATCTACTTTGGATGCAATTATTTTAGGAGCTGTTTTTGTAATTGTAATTCCGCTCTGTGTTTTAATTTTTGGAATTGTGGTTTGGGCGAGGAGGAGACATTTATAATGAAAAAAAAAGCTCCTGTATGGAGAAATGCTGTAATTATAGGTGTTGTTTTGGCCGCTTTGGTCGGTATGCTGTTTTGGGTTAATACTTTAGAACCTCAAAAAGAGGAAACTCAAACTTCCACCGAAACCCCGAAATTTACAGCATATAAAATTGACTCCGAAAACGTATCAAGTTTTATAATAAAATCTAAAGGCCTGGAAATTATGGCAAAGAATCTTGGTGACGGCAAATGGAGCCTAAATGATGTTTCTCCCGATGAACTGGATTCCTCAAAAGTATCGGATTTGGTTACTACCGTTACAACCATGATTTCAAATTACGAAATTGCAAAGGATTCCTTTGTTTTGTCGGAATATGGACTAGAAAATCCTTACATTACAATTGATATCGCGAATAAAGACGGAAGCAGTGATAGGCTTTTAATAGGAGATAAGAGCCCGACGACGGGAGAATATTTCTTTTTAAAGCAAGGAGATAGCACTGTTTACAGTATTTATGCATACAAAGTTGACACCATGTTAAAACATGTCAGCTATTATCAAAGCTACAATCGTTTTAAGGTCCAAACAAGTGATATTAATGAAATTATTTTAAAGCGCAAAAACAAGCCAACCATTCATTTGAAATTAAAGGATACAACAGAGCAGACATCATACAATGTATGGCAGATGCTTGAGCCCTATGAAGGCGTACAAAATGCCATCGACCAATTTGTGGACGATAAAATTTTGACGCCGATAGGAGAGATGACGGTAAGCGATCCCGCTCCTGCCGGTAGAAAATATGGTTTTGAGGATCCGCATAGCGTTTTAACCTTGAATGTTATACCGCATAATGAAGACGGCAGTACAGGTGAGCCATATACTGTTGTGTTGACGGTCGGAAATACTGAAAACGGCTTAACATATGTTAAACTGGACGATAAGGTTTATACGGTGTCCGAAAGCAGCTTGGATTTTATGAATACTGATGAGTTTTTAGTGGTAAGCAAACTGCAGGCCTTGTCTGATATTGCCGTAACGGAGCAGGTGAAAGTATCATATTCCGAAAAACAATCGGTTTTGGATATTACACATGTGGATGAAAATACTTTTTCTTTCAAAATTAACGGTAAAGATGCGGATGAAAAATTATCAAAAGAAATGTATCAAAATATAATAGCTCTAAATGTGGATGGTTTATACAAAAACGAAGCGCTGGGATTACCTGAAGTAACCATTTTTTATAAAGGTTATGGCACAGGCGAGGATACGACAGTTGAATTTATACCTATCAATGAATTGAGTTATGCACTCAGAAGAAACGGTAAAACGCAGTTTACAATCAAAAAATCAAAAGTGGAGGAAATGCTTCAAAAGCTTGAAAATTTTGAGGCAAATCCTACAAAATAAAGCTAAAGGCAGGGATTTATTATGAAATTGTGGAAAAATATGATTCCGTTCGGCACTGCGGATGACTTTGAACCAGAAATTACACCTTTTATAGTTAAGGGAGCAAAAGGTGCTGTCGTGGTGTGCCCGGGCGGAGGATATGGCTTTAGGGCTCCGCATGAAGGACTCAATGTTGCGAAATGGCTTAACACGATAGGTATTTCTGCGTTTGTACTTGACTATAGAGTAGCTCCGAATAAGCACCCCGCACCGCTTTCTGATGCAATGCGTGCCGTTAAGTATGTACGTCATAACGCGTCAGAGTTTGGCATTGAAAAGAATAAGATTGCTATCATGGGTTTTTCGGCAGGAGGTCATTTGGCAGCGTCATTGTCAGTGCATTATGATAAAAAAATTTACGAACCTGCCGATTCAATTGATGAGGAAAACTGCAGACCGGATGCGACGATTTTGTGCTACTCCGTAATAGATTTAGGAGAATATAGGCATGACGGCTCAAGAGTTAATCTGTTAGGTGAAAATCCATCGTTTGCGATGAAGGAGTATATGTCGCTTCACAAGCAGGTTAATGAAAACACGCCGCCGGCATTTATATGGCATACATCATCGGATTCGGCAGTACCCGTAGAAAATTCTTTGCTGTACGCAGATGCACTCAGCAAATGTCAAATTCCATTTGAAATGCACATTTATCCAATCGGACGTCATGGACTTGGGTTAGCTCCGGAAGAACCTCATGTTGCACAATGGGCAGATTCCCTAAATAATTGGTTTAAACTAATTGAATTTAAAGATTAAAAAAAGCCCCCTAATGTTTTTAAACATTAGGGGGCTTTTTCAAAGAGGAATAGAAATCTAAGTTTTATAAATCACTCTTTATATGACTTAGAAGTCTATTCTTCGGCATAGCGTCGAAAAAATCCAATTTTTTATTAAAATCCTTTGCACCGTTTATACCATTGCAAAGACTGCAATCATTGCAAAATTTTATTCTGTTTTCAAACACTTTTTTCAATGTGGACAGCAATTCTTTATTTTCAATCTTGTAAACTTGATGGATATAAATATTTTTAGGTGCAAGCGTGATTAGTGTGCTTAATAATAAGTCGTCATAATTTATTGTTCCATAACGCATTTCATTCAGAAAATCATCAATGCACTCATTTGATATTTCATTGTAGCTGCTGTCAAGCATAACATATTTTTCTTCAATCCTTAATACATGTATTGTATTGATTACAGGATTTTGAATATCCACAAAAAAACGCAGCAAATCAATAAATTCATCGTATTCTTTTTTTGCTATTAATATTTCAACTGCACGGTCAGCCGCAAGTTCGAGTTTATTTATATATTCATTTAGCCTAAATGCTATAAAACCGTCTATAATAATTGTATCTGATAAGCTTATATACTCAATGAGTTTATTCTTAATTATTACTCTATTCTTACCATGTTCATTTGCTAATATTCTTTTTGCATTTTCGTATGCTTCCTTCCTTTCATTGGATGTTAAATAACAATAATTTTTATTTAATGTTTTAATTACCAGCTTATTTTGATATTTATTCAAAATATATTCCGATAAAACGTCGCAAAAGCCGTTTAAATCTTCATGTTGGTCGAAAACTACATCATAAAAATGAATTTCTTTGTCTTTTTTAACTCCTATTGATAATGTCTTCCACACATTCCCACTTCCTTATTAAAAAACTGGTATAATTGAACCAATATCCGTAAGTTTTTCATCTGACAAAGAATAAATTTGAACATAATATTTATGACAAAATTCAAGTATTCTTTCATAATCAGGGTGATTTTTTATATCTCCCGCAAAAACCAAGCAATTTGGAGAAATTAGTCCCGAAGCTCCGCCTATAAAACCATATGGAAAATCTTTTAATTCAATATAACCTTCTCTTATCATTAAAACATCCAAATTATAATCGTCAGCTCTTTTTGCTATGGATTTGTCCGAAGTTATAATTGCCTTATCTTGCACAATACATACATTGCATTTTGCATATCCTTGTTTTACATTAATTAATTTAACTCCTACTTTCTCATAATATTCACTAATGACCTTTTCGGTATATTTCAAATTATGGAAGGCCAGATTATTAATTCTTGCTACATTATATGCAATATCAAAAGGATAGTTACTTCTTAAAAATCCTGTGCCTTGTATCAATTTACAATCGGGTAATAATTTTTCAAAATATCTATAACATTCAGATGTACAGGCAAAAACCTTGTCACCCAAATGATGTAAAAGCATATCTGGATGTCCGCAAACAGCGTCGTAAAGTGAATTGGCTTTACAACTAAATATTGGCTTGATTCCTAACTTTTTAAGACTATCTATAATTTTGCGTGATGTTCTGAAATCGACTAATGCACATCTGATTTTAGTTTTAGGCAAGTTAGGTGTATGTATATATGCAACTAGTTTACTCATAAAATCACTCCTATTGTTTACCATAATAATATTACGTTCATTATTTAACACAAATATCATTAAAAAAGTTCGGAGGCTTGGCATATGAAAGATATCAGACAGCTTTTAATTTCATTAATCCAGAAGTTTCATCAGAATGTTTTCTTGATTTGCGGAAACAATAAATTTAGTTTCTTTGATAATTGCTTTGAATGGAGGCTTAAATATGACCAACATTAATTGCAGCAGCAATTGTATTTATCAAAAGAACGGCAACTGCAGCTTAGACAGTGTGAAGTCTTGTGTTTTATGCAGTGATGGCAACTGCATATACTATACCCAAAAAGAAGAGGACAGCAAAGCAACAAAACCTCGGCAATAAAACCGAGGTTTTCATAATATTATTACTGTAAACTTCCGCATTTTTCCAAATAATCAAATGCAGCTTGTGCCATGATTGCTGCCCCTATAGGCAAAGCATCCTCATCCACATTAAATTTGGGGCTATGAATAGGATGAACTATCCCCTTCTCCCTATTGCCGCATCCCAGTTTAAAATATACCCCAGGGACTTTTTCTGAAAAGTAAGCAAAATCATCGCCGCCCATTGAAGCCTGTTCGAGGCATACAATCTTTTTGATAAAATTGAGCTTTTTCGCCGCATTTTTTATAATTTCATTCATGGCTTTATCGTTTATTGTCGGAGGATACAGTGGTTTAAATACAAAATCACACTCTCCCCCCATACTCTTTGCAATATCTACGGCAGTTTCTTTTAAAACTTTCATCAATTCTGCACGAGTGTCCTTATCTAAAGAACGTGCTGTTCCTGTTAAATGAGCCGTATCAGGAATTACATTTGTACAGTTTCCGGAATGAAAGGAACAAACCGAAATTACAACAGGAGTCATTGGATTAAAATGTCTGCTCACTAAAGTTTGATAAGCATTGATTATCATAGACCCAATTACAATCGGATCAACGCAAGTATGAGGATATGCACCGTGACCGCCCTTACCTTGTATGGTTAATTCAAAATCATCAGGGGATGCCATTATGGCACCATCTTTTATCTGAATATTTCCAACTTCCTCCATAGGCTCCACATGCAGAGCAATTGCGGAATCTACATACGGATTTTCCATAACGCCTTCTTCTATCATAGGAAGAGCACCGCCCACACCTTCTTCCGCTGGCTGAAAAACCAATTTAACATTCCCCAAAAGTCTATCCTTCATACTGTTGAGTATTTTAGCGGCACCGAGCAAACAAGCTGTATGTACATCATGTCCGCATGCATGCATCCATCCGTCTATTTTTGATTTATACTCTGCTCCACTCTCCTCACAAATAGGCAAGCCATCTATATCTGCACGCAAAAGAACTGTTTTTTCATTGCTTATCCCTTTAATCAATCCTACTACTCCTGTTTTAGCGATAACATGATAAGGAATGCCTAATTCAGAAAGCTTATTTTGTATAAATTGTGACGTTTTATTTTCACAAAATGCGGTTTCAGGAATTTCATGAAGGCTTCTTCTCATATGAATCAGTTCTTCACGCATAGATAAAGCCATTTGTTCAATCATTTAAACTCCCCCTATTTTATTAGTTCATCAAATTCATCCTCACCGATAATTCTAACTCCGAGTTCAACCGCTTTATCAAGCTTGCTCCCCGCCTCTTTGCCTGCCAGTACATAGCTTGTTTTTTTAGATACGCTAGACGCAGTTTTCCCACCAAAACTTTCGATAATAGATGATGCTTGACTGCGAGTATATTTTGTCAAAGTTCCTGTGAGAACAAAGGTTTTTCCTGCAAAGCGGTTATCAACAAAATTATCTTTCTCCACGTCCTCACAGTTTACTCCAGCATCCTTTAACTTCTGGATAAAATCTATATTTTGTGGCTCGGCAAAAAACTTTGTAATGCTCTGTGCCATCTTCTCCCCTACTTCATCAATGGATGTTAATTCCTCGGTGGAAGCTTTCATTAAATTATCAATGGATTTATATTCTTTAGCGAGAATTTTAGCTGCTTTTTCGCCTATGTGACGGATACCCAGTGCGTTAATTAAACGATAAAGAGGATTTTTCTTTGATGCATCCAATGCATTCATAAGGTTTTTCGCGGACTTTTTGCCCATTTTATCCATATTTGCAATGTCGTCCACATTGAGATAATATAAATCAGCCGCTGTTTCAATCAACTTTTTTTCAAGCAGCTGTTCTATTGTGGATGGGCCTAAACCGTCGATATTCATTGCCGGTTTTGAAACGAAATGAATAATATGACGCAGCCGTTGGGCGGGACAATTCATTCCGGTACAACGGTATGCGGCTTCTCCTTCCTCACGAACAGCCAAAGCTCCACACTCTGCACAATATTCAGGCATTTTGAATTTTTTCTCAATCCCCGTTCGCTTGTCCAAAACGACTTCGACGACCTCAGGTATAATATCTCCTGCTTTTTGAATAATTACCGTATCTCCAATACGAATATCTTTCTCGTCGATATAATCCGCGTTGTGAAGTGTTGCCCTTGATACGAGCGAACCTGCAATGCGAACCGGTTCTAAAATGGCAAGAGGTGTCATAACTCCTGTACGCCCAACTTGAATAACAATATCGGAAACTCTTGTTTGTTGCTTTTCTGCAGGGAATTTATATGCAATTGCCCAGCGTGGGAATTTTGAGGTAGAACCAAGCAGATCTCTATGTGTGAAGTTGTTAAGCTTTACAACAGAACCGTCAATATCAAAGTACAAATTTCCCCTTGACTCCCCTATTTCCAACACTCGGCGATATGCAGATTGAATATCGGCATATACTTTATTGTCCGGTATCACTTTAAATCCTTGTTTTTTTAGAAAATCAAGAGCATCCATATGTGTTGAAAATTCTTTTCCCTGTATTTGTTGTATATTGAAAATAAAAATATCAAGTTGGCGACTTGCCGCTATTTTAGGGTCAAGCTGACGCAGAGAGCCGGCAGCGGCATTTCTGGGATTTGCAAAAATCGGCTCTTCCATAGCCTCACGCATTTCATTAATCTTTTTGAAATTGTCGCGGGAGATGAATACCTCTCCTCTAACCTCCAAAAATGGGATCTCATCCCTAAGACGCATGGGAATAGATCGAATCGTTTTTAAATTTTGAGTTACATCTTCTCCGACTGTTCCGTCACCACGGGTAGAGCCTCGCACAAAAATGCCATTTTCGTACTCCAATGACACCGATAGACCATCTATTTTATATTCGACAACATAGCCGATATCTTCGGATATAACGGAACGGACGCGCCTATCAAAGTCTAACACCTCGCCTTCATTAAACGCATCCTGAAGACTTTCCATCCGAACCGTATGAATAACGGTATCAAATTTATCGAGCACACTCCCCCCTACTCGTTGAGTAGGTGAGTGAGGAGATATATACTCCGGATGCTGTGCTTCAAGTGTTTCCAACTCTTTAAGAAGCTTATCATATTCATAATCGGATATTTCAGGGTTGTCTTCGACATAATATTTTTGATTATGATAGTTTAATAAAGCCGTCAGTTCCTCAATTCGTGCTTTTGGGTTTTCCATAAAAACCTCCACATTTGGTATGAAATCATTTTTAATCTATAATAGTATGCATGGCGGCACTATTTGCGTAGTATTTTGGAACATTTCCAACGATAACGGTTTCCGCAACTAAAACTTTATTGTTTACCGTTTTGCTTCTTTCCATAGTGGCTGATATCAGTGAAATAGTTACGGATACGTCTAAATAAATCTGGTGCTTGACCTGATTAATGCCTGTCGAAAGAAACATTTCCTCAAAATCTACATTTGCAACTCCAACGGGTGCCACTTTTACAGATATTCTCGGTCCAAGTCCGGAAAATATGCCGCTGTCAATAACGCTTCCCATTGGAATTGAAATAGTTCCTTCGTCAACCTCTGCAACGGAGCTTTGAACCTTATTTGCCACACAAGATTTTAAATAGTTTATTTTTGAAATATTCGCCTGAATTGCCGTAACATAACCGCTACTATCCTTTTCGACATTTACAAGGTCCTGATATGATATTTGTTCCTGGGTAAAAATCTCATTTACGGAATCATTAATTGCCTTTGTGGCTAAATTTCCCGCATATGCCTCTGCGCGTATCAGAAAAACAGGCTGTATATGCAGGAAAAACAGTGTGCACAGATAAATAAAAATAAAGGCAAGCAATATTAAAATCAAGTAGGCTGTAACCGCTTTCTGTTTTCTTGCAGGAAATATATAAATTTTCGGCCTTCTATACAAACCCAGTCTCATATTCACAACCCCCTTTAAAGCATTATATGTGCGAAAAAGGATTTTGTTAAATTCTTTTTGTTTCTATTTCTTCCTTTAGGTCGGCAATAAAACTATCTAAATTCATACTCCCCAAGTCGCCGCTTTTTCGAGAGCGTACTGAAACAACATTATTTTCTATATCTTTGTCCCCTATAATTAACATATACGGTACTTTTTCAAGCTGTGCCTCACGAATTTTATATCCTATTTTCTCCGAACGCCCGTCTACTTCAACACGGATAATACCATTTTGTTCAAGCTTCTTTTTTACTTCATAGACATAGTCAAGATGTCTGTCAGCAATAGCCAAAAGCTTAACCTGCACTGGTGCAAGCCAAAGCGGAAATGCTCCGGCATATTTTTCAATCAGCAGCGCAAGCGTTCTTTCGTAGCAGCCAATAGATGTTCTGTGAATGATATATGGATTTTTCTTTGTTCCGTCTTTGTCAACATATTCCATTCCAAATTTTTCTGCAAGCATCTGGTCTATTTGGATGGTAATTAAAGTATCCTCTTTTCCGTGAACATTTTTTATTTGTATATCAAGTTTCGGGCCATAAAACGCAGCTTCACCCACTCCTACTACATACGGTATTTCAAGATGCTTTAAAATCCTTTCCATAACACCTTGTGCCTCATCCCACTGCTCAGGAGTACCGATATATTTTTCTTTATCCTCGGGATCCCATTGTGAAAAGCGGTATGAAACATCTTCATATAACCCTAGGGTCTTTAGCATATAGATTGCAAGTTCCAAACAACCCTTGAATTCATCTTCAAGCTGTTCAGGAGTACACATGAGGTGTCCTTCGGAAATAGTAAACTGGCGTACGCGGATAAGCCCATGCATTTCGCCAGAAGCTTCATTTCTAAACAATGTGGATGTTTCATTGAATCTCATTGGCAAATCTCTGTAAGAACGGTGCCTATTTAAAAATGCCTGATATTGGAACGGGCAAGTCATAGGACGGAGTGCGAATACTTCCTTATCCTTTTTTTCATCACCCAAAACGAACATACCATCACGGTAATGATCCCAATGCCCCGAAAGCTTATACAAATCACTTTTAGCCATAAACGGAGTTTTGGTAAGCATCCATCCTCTTTTTTGTTCTTCATCCTCAACAAAACGCTGGAGCGTTTGTATAATCC
>JAOAAV010000040.1 GCA_026418715.1 Clostridia bacterium | reverse complement strand
GGTTCAGCTATGAGAGTGTATTTCGCTATTTAAAAACGGGTTTTGCCGGCATTTGTGATGAAGAAATAGACCTGCTTGAAAATTATGTTTTGGAGAGAGGAATACGCGGTAAAAAAGCATGGATGTCGGATGAGCCGTGGGAAAACGGCAATTTAGGTGTATTTGATGCTGTTTTGCAAATAAAAAGTGGAGAAGAGGATTACACAATTGACAATATAAGAAAAAAGGTTATAGCTCCGTTTATGGAATTTGAAAAGAATTTTGAAGGAAGGAAAACAATAAAGCAGATTTGTACGGCTTTGTTTGAATTTCTGGATAAGGGCATTGGTCTTGCGGATAAGATAAATGCTTGCGTTGAAGAATTTATCAGTGCAGGACATATGAGTGAGGCGGAGCAGTTTAAGCAGATTTGGAATATACTCATTGATGTGCTGGACCAGCTTGTCGCTGTTATGGGTGATGACCTTTGCGGGATGGAGCGTTTTGGGGAACTGATTAGGACGGGGCTTTCAAAATATGAAATCGGTATTATACCGTCGGCAGTCGATCAGGTAAGCATAGGTACCATAGACAGGAGCAAATCAACGGATGTAAAGGTTTTGTTCATTATGGGAGCGGTATATGGAAAAATTCCGAATACATCCTTAAAGGAAGGAATTTTATCGGACAGGGACAGGCGTATTTTGGCCAAATACGGGATGGAGGTTGCTCCCGATACGCGAGCGAAAGTATTTGACGAGCAATTTAAGGTGTATAAGGCGGTGACCGCCGCTTCCGAAAAGCTGTACATAAGTTTCCCTGTGGCGGATACGGAAGGGAAAGCTCAACGAAGCGCCTATCTTGTGGCAGATATAAAAAGATTGTTTCCAAATCTTAAACAAAGGGACAATTTGCTTTTAGATATTCGGGAGGATTTCAATCTTGCGGCTGCTCCGGAGCCTGCATTTTATCATATGATTGCGGTACTTTCAAAAGGAGCGCCATACCATAGTGTATGGGATGATGCATACGCATGGTATGCAGAGCATGATGAATGGAAAGATAAGCTCAATATCATAGAACGAGCAAAACAGTACAAAAATACAAGCGCAATGCTGGATATAGAAAAAGTAAATAAACTTTACGGCGAGAACCCGGTTTACAGCATCAGCAGATTGGAAACATTTTCACAGTGTCAATTTCGCTATTTTCTTGAGCACGGATTAAAGGCAAGGGAGAGAAGGGTATGGAGCGTAAAGTCATTTGACATAGGAAATCTTATGCACTACGTGATTAGACAGTTTTGCATGAATGTTGAAAAAAACAGCCATACTCTTGCGGATATAAAAAAAGACTGGCATGAACTGACAGATGAGGCGTCGGAGGCGATAATCCGGACTCTTATGAAAGAGGCGGAAGAGAAAATTATGTCAAGTCAGCCGCAAGATAGTGGCAGGATTAAATTTTTGCTCAGTCAAATAGAAAACACATTAAGGCGTTCCGTTAAAATGATAGCGGAAAGTTTGCAAATGGGTGAATTTGCTGCAGTAGGGTACGAACAGGCATTTAGTGACTTTGAAATTGCTTGCGGAAACGGACGTAAAATCAAGCTGAGGGGCATTATAGACAGAATAGATCTTTTAGAAACCAATGACAGGGCTTATATTAGGATTATAGATTACAAATCCGGATCAAAGATATTCGACATTAAAAGAATATATAATAATTTGGATTTTCAGCTTATGATATATGCCCAAGCCGCCGTTGAACTTTACAAATGTGGTAGACTGCTGTCGAAGCAAGGAAAGCCAGTGCAGATTGCGGGCGTATTATACTGCACGCTGAAAGATCCCATGGTGTTTGTCTCAGGACCTCATGATATTGACGAGAACGAGATAAAAAAACAGATAAAACTAAACGGCTTGCTTTTGGACGATATAAAAATTATCCGGATGATGGACAGGCGTGTCGCCTCAGAAACTGCGGAAGAGTTGATAGCGAGAGGCATCAAAAAAAAGGATATAGACCTGCGTTCTGAAAGCGGATATTTGAATGTGACAACAACAAAAACAACGGGAGAACTTTCAAAAAAGTCGTCTCTTGCGAGTGAGCAGAACATAAGATGTTTAGCAGATTATGTAAATCGCTCAATTGCCCATGTTGATGAAAAAATCAAAAACGGATATATCGGCATATCGCCGTTTAAGGAATCGGATGCGAAAAATGCCTGCACATATTGCCCATATGGGGAGGTTTGCCTGTTTGATGCGGCAGCAGATAAATACCGTTTGCCTAAAAAGCTCAAGGACGATATATGGGATAGTTTTGCGATGGGAGGGGAAAGCGATGGCGAAATGGACAAATGAACAAAAGGCCGCAATTGATACTGCAGGGTGCAATATTCTTGTAAATGCTGCGGCGGGTTCTGGGAAAACAGCGGTTTTGGTTGAGAGAATTATAAAGAAGGTGACGAAGGACAAAATTGATATTGACAATCTTCTGGTGGTTACCTTTACAAATGCCGCAGCAGCGGAAATGCGTGAGCGCATTGGCGCGGCACTCACACAAAAGCTTCATGAAAATCCGTACGATAAGGATATAAGGCGGCAGCTTATATTGCTCTCTCATGCTGACATTACAACCATTGACGCATTTTGTTTGAATGTTGTAAGAAACCATTTTCATCTGCTTGACATAGATCCTAATTTTATGATTGCAGACGGCAATGAAATAAAGCTTTTAAAGGAGGAAACAATAGAAGAATTGTTTTCAGAACTTTACGAAAAAGGCGATGAAGGCTTCTTGAGCCTTGCAAAAATGTATTCTGCGAACAGAAACGACGCATCCTTTGCCCGTATAATAACAGATATTCATGAATTTACGCAATCTCTTGCGTATCCTGAAAGGTGGCTTGATGAGAAAGCGAAAATGTTTGCCTGCGAGAAAGATTTTTCAGACAGTATTTGGATTAAAAGTATACTCAGGCGGGCTGAGATTACATTGGACGAATGCATAGTCAAATATAGGCAAACTATAGACTATATGCGGTTTGGAGTAGATAAAGATGGCGATATGGCGGAGAAGCTTGAAAAGAAGTGGGGCAAATATTGGAGCAATATAAATAGCGAGCTGAATTTTTTCATATGGCTTAAAGAGCTTTGCAAAAAGGGATGGGATGAGCTTTATCGCGGCATTTTAGAATGCGTTTTTGAGAGAGTGTCTGGTTGTAAAGCAGACGAAGAGGAAGTGGAAAGAGTTAAGGGGATCCGTAATGAAGTAAAGGATATTTTTGAGAAGAGAATTAAAAGTATTATAAATGATAATTTGGAAGCAATAGAACACGTCATAGAAAAAGAGATGTATCCTATTGTGGAGGATTTAGTAAGAGTTGTAAAATTATTCGATGAAAAACTTATGGAAAAGAAGAAAAAAAGAGGCATATTGGATTTTTCGGATATAGAGCACTTTTGTCTTGAACTGATGACAGACGGAGACGGACTTTCAGACGTTGCTCTTGAATTGCGTGAGAAATATGCCGAAATTTTAATCGACGAATATCAAGACTCCAACGAATTGCAAGAAGAGATATTTTCAAAAATATCCGATGGGAAAAATATGTTTATGGTAGGGGATATGAAGCAGAGTATTTATAGGTTCAGAAACACGGATCCTACTCTTTTCAAACATAAGAATGAAACCTTTAGCACAGAGGATGGCGCAATTAACAGAAAAATTATACTAGCTAAAAATTTCAGAAGTCGTGAAGGCGTGCTTGCTGCGGCAAATGAGCTTTTTGAGAAAATTATGAGTGACGATATCGGTGAAATTACATACAATGAGGAGCACAGATTAAATGTGGGTGCAAATTATCCGCCTTGTGAAAATGGTGAATGTGCCGGGAAGGCGGAGTATTATGTAATAAATACTGAACAGGAGCAGCCTCTAGAGTGGGAAGAAATAAAAAGTATTGAACTTGAGGCAAAATTTGTTGCAAAACGAATAAATGAATTGAAAAATCGGAATTATATGGTATTTGATAAGGAAAAGGGCAAATACAGGAAACTAGAAAACAAGGATATTGTGGTATTGCTGCGCTCCGTAAAAACAAGTGCAAAAATATATTCGGATGTGTTAAATCAGGCGGGGATTGAAGCGTTTGCGGAAAGTGAGGGATATTTTTCGAAAAATGAGGTTAAGATGATACTCTCACTCATTAAACTTATCGACAATCCCAGACAGGATATTCCTCTGCTTGCAGTTTTGCGTTCACCCATAGGCGGCTTTTCTGATAATGAACTTGCAGATATATGCGACGGAAACGGTGTGTATGAAGCATTTGAACAAAGAGCGAAAAATGACGATGCTCTTGGTGAAAAGTGCAAAAAATTCAAGGAAAAGCTTTTGCGGTGGAGAAAGTACGCAAAATATATGTCAAGCGACAAACTGATTTGGACGCTGTATGCCGAAACAGGGCTTTACAGCTTTGTGGGCGGACTGCCTGGAGGCGAAGAAAGACAGGCAAATTTGAGGCTTCTTTTTGAACGTGCAAAAAAGCTTGAGAATTCAGGATTTAAGGGTTTATTCCACTTTATTAATCTGATTGATAAGATGATTGAGCGTGATGCCGAAATGAGTCCTGCAAAACTGATTGGTGAAAATCATAATGTGGTAAGGATTATGAGCATACACAAAAGCAAGGGCTTGGAATTTCCTGTAACCATTATAAGTGGCATGGGCAAGCGCTTCTATAAAACCGTACCATCGGAAAGGATAGTGCTTCACAAGGATTTGGGATTTGGTATGGATTATATAAACTATGAAAAAGGATATACATATCCCACTGTTACAAAGCACGCAATAAGAAATCAGGCGGAGCTTGAAAATTTGTCTGAGGAAATGCGTATGCTCTATGTTGCCATGACAAGGGCGCGTGAAAAGCTTATTATAACAGCAACTGCTAAAAATCTTGATGTTCATATGAAAAATTGGTATAAATCCGATTCGGACAAAGCTGATATCTTATCTGCAGGCAGCTTTTTGCACTGGTCGGCACCGATTGCGGCAAAGTCCGAATTTTGGGATTTTCGTGTTCTTGATATTGGGGAGGTTTTAGAAACCAATCAGGAACTGCCCGACATAATGCAGACTGTGCGCAGGGATAGAAGTAACGTTGATGTTAAGGCGCTTTTTGAATATAAGTATCCTTTTGCGGAATCTGTCAGGCTGCCATCTAAAATTTCGGTTACGGAAATAAAAAGAAGATTAAGGGAAGAAGCGGAAGATGCACAGAGCCTTGCAGCGGTTGGGCTGATAGAAAAGCCAGCATTTTTGTGCGAGGATAAATTGACGCAGGCTCAGAAAGGAACTGCGCTCCATTATGTAATGCAAAATATTGTCCTGAAAGAGGCTATGTCCGAGGATTATATCAAAATGGAGATTGAAAGAATGATGAATGACGGGAAATTGTCAAAAGCAGAAGGGGCAAGCATAGATGTAAACCGCATAGCATCATTTTTTCGTTCAAATTTGGGGAAGCGTATGTTGCGTGCAAAAAATGTAAAAAGAGAAGTTCCGTTTGAAATAGGGATTTCCGCCTGCGAGATAGAAAAAAATCTCGGAGAACATTATAAGGACGAGATTGTTATTTTGCAGGGGATTATAGATTGTTACTTTGAAGAAGAGGATGGAATTGTATTGGTGGATTACAAAACGGACTACTATCAAAACAAGGATGAAATTGCAAATAAGTACTGTTTGCAGCTTAGTTACTACGAAAGAGCCATAAAAGATATAACCAGGAAAATGGTAAAAGAAAAATATATCTATTTATTTTTTAAAAATGATATGATATACTATGTATAATTGAACGTTAGAAGGGGAGAAAAATGCGAAAAAGAGTATATTACGGGAGTTTTCAAAATCAAAGGAGGAGAAGCAGAAGGAAAAGCATTATCATCGTTATGGCGATGATAATAGGCGTAGGTGCGATTGTATGGTTTACCGTGTTTTGGGGTGCGGCAGGAAGAAGTGACGTAAAAGATTTGATGAAGGGATCCATACAGGAAATCACCCAGCTTAAACTGCAGCTGGAGGAAAAAGATGACGAAATTACAAGCTTAAAAGAAAAAATAGCTTATTACGAAGCGGAATTGGCGGCGCGCCCCACCCCGAGTCCGACCCCAATTCCGGCTCCCAACGAGGAGGTTTTGTCAGGTCAGCCCACTCCAACGCCAACCCCACGTGCGGCGAAAACACCTCGGCCGACAGCAAAGCCGACACCGACGCAGGAAACGGGAACAGGGGAAACTTCTATGCCAAATGAGCCTGAGGTGCATGAGCCCGCATCGGACGTTGTTCAGCCGGAGGAATGAGGCATCGGGAACACCGATTAAAATATATAACCCGAAATGGTGTTCCCCAACCCCATTTTTTGATGTTGCCAAATCAGAGGCTTCTCAAATGAATGACTTGCCTTAGATTTGTTTTTGATGCAATTCCCATATAGAATTCTTCGGCTTTCTTTCTAATAGTTTCTTTGCAGTGCTGCTGTTTTTCAAAAGGCATGGCATTCCAAACCTTAGTCCAAAAAGTCAATGGACACGAGTGAACCTTCTGTACTCCCCAATATAGCAGACTTTGTGAAATTGAGCGGGTAGGATGCTTGATGCCCGCACCCATTGTTGTAGATATAATCAAAGCCGATTTTGCAAACAGTGACTTTGCAATGAAGTGCTTATTGTACATATATGAGAAATGGTCAAGGAACGCCTTTATCTGGCCGTTGTCGCTCAAGGAAAAAACGGAGGCGCATATAATAATGGCGTCAGATTTATGCATTGAGTATAAAATATCTCTTACTTGCCCAGAATAAGGACATTCTTCATTAATTGCGTTTATTTTCTGCGCACATTCTTGACAGCCGAAACAGAGGTACGGCACGTCTTTTGGCAGATAAAAATCCGTAAAAGAAACGTTGCCAATCTGGAGAATGCGGCTTTTTGCGATTTCGATTGCTTTGTCGTTGTTTCCGCTGATACTGCTTCCGTGAATTACACATATATCCATGCAAATACCCCTTCATATATAAAATTACCATGTGTTTTTAATTATATACAATATTGGATATAATAACAAGGCATAAAAAGATAATTTACAAAAAATTAATTTTACACAGATTTTACATACGCAATATTTGTTAAAAACATATTCATATTAAAATCAATACATACAGATAATAAGGGAGAAGGAGAAATGAATATGAAAAAAATAATTATGGCGGTACTTAGCTGTGTGATTGCGGCAGGCAGCATGGCAGGCTGCGGCACAGCTGCGGAAAAAAGTCAGGGGCAGACAACTCAAAAGAGCAGCTTTGATGCATCGAGTGAAATTACGGTTATTTCAAGAGAGGCAAATTCGGGGACACGAGGCGCTTTTGACGAGCTTATGAAGATTGTTGTGGAAGAAAACGGTCAAAAGGTTGATAAGCTTTATTCAGAAGCGGTGTTGGTAGATTCGACTGATGCTGTATCTTCAAAGGTTGAGGTTGACAAGTATGCCATAGGATATACATCTTTAGGTTCCGTTACAGACAAAGTAAAAGCTTTGACGGTTGACGGCATAGAGGCTACTGCAGCAACCGTAAAAAGCGGTCAGTATAAGATATCAAGACCCTTTGTTCTTGCAACAAAAGGAGACGGCAATGCGCTTTCAAAGGATTTTATCAGCTTTGTGACGAGCAATCAAGGTCAAAAAGCGGTAGAGGAAAAAGGGTTTATTAAGCTTGACGGGGCAAAGGACTATACATCGGCAGGGCTTTCGGGCAAGCTTACGCTTTCAGGATCTACTTCGGTTGAGAAAGTCATCGAAAAGCTCAAGGAAGAATATATAAAATTAAATCCGAATGTAAGCATTGAAATCACATATTCGGGTTCATCGGCTGGAATTAAGGATGTTACTGAGGGCAAAGTTGATATAGGAATGTCTTCAAGAGAGCTTAAAGACAGTGAAAAGGCTGTTCTGACTCCCACAATTTTTGCGCATGACGGGATTGCGGTTATTGTGAACAAGGAAAATCCCTTAAATGGACTTACAAGTGCGCAGATTACGAAAATATTCACTGGTGAGCAAAGAACATGGTCAGGAGCTGATAAATAAGCTATGAATACAAAACAACTGGAGAAAATAAGCAAAGCGTTGTTTTTCATATCATCATTGGTGTCAATAGGTGCGGTTCTGCTGATATGTATATTCATTTTCAGCGGGGCCGCACCCGCTTTAGGGAAAATAGGAATATTTAAATTTTTGCTTGGAACACAATGGAAGCCGAATAATGATCCCCAAAAGTTTGGGATTTTTTATATGATTATAGGCAGCATATATGTAAGTGCGGGCGCTATTGTCATGGGCGTCCCGATAGGTATTTTGTCTGCAGTTTTTTTGGCAAAATTCTGCCCAAAGAAGCTGTATGTACTTTTGTCTCAGGCGGTTTCGCTTTTGGCGGGAATTCCATCTATTGTTTACGGCTTTTTCGGCATGATGCTTATTGTTCCGTTTATTGCCGAGCATTTTTCGGGAAACGGAAACAGTTTGCTTGCCGCATCGGTTGTGCTTGCTATTATGATACTTCCGACGGTGATTACCATAAGTGAAAATTCATTGAGAGCACTTCCTTCATCTTATTATGAGGGAGCGGTTGCTCTGGGGGCTACAAAGGAGGAGGCGGTGTTTAAGGTTATGCTGCCTGCGGCAAAAAGTGGGATTGTTACATCTGTTGTTTTAGGGATAGGCCGTGCCATAGGTGAAACGATTGCAGTAGGCATGGTAGCGGGAAATTCCAATATACTTCCCGTCTCGATATTTAAATCAGTGCGGACACTCACAGTAAACATTGTTTCCGAAATGGGATATGCGAGTGATCTTCATTACGATGCCCTGATTGCTACAGGAGCTGTATTATTTGTATTTATACTTCTTTTGAATATGCTTCTGGGTGTTTTAACAAAGGGAGGGACAAAAGCGTGAGAAAAATAAAATCGACTGTACTGCGGGTTCTTTCCTATCTTGCCATTGCAATCACTTTTTTTGCGCTTTTGTCGATTGTATTGTATATATGCGTAAACGGAGTGCCAAACTTGAGCCTTAGTTTGATATTTGGCAAATTCAGCTCTGACAATCCATCGATGAGGTTTGCAATAGTGACAACGGTTGTTCTGGTAATTTTAGCGCTTGTTGTTTCCGTGCCTATTGGGCTTGGATGTGCGATATATCTTACGGAATACGCCCCACAAACAAGCAAGATTGTGCGAGCTATTCGTCTTGCGACGGAAACGCTTGCAGGAATTCCGTCTATCATATACGGACTTTTCGGTGCTCTTTTTTTCGGTACAGCCCTTAAAATGGGGTATTCGATATTATCCGGAGTTTTGACTGTAGCGATTATGATACTCCCGACAATTATCCGTACATCTGAGGAGGCCATCAAGTCTGTGCCCGATTTGTATCGAGAAGGAAGCTTTGGACTTGGAGCGGGGAAATTGCGTACGATTGTAAAAATTATTATCCCCAGTGCCGCAAACGGTATTTTTTCCGCCGTTATATTAAGTGTGGGCCGTATCGTGGGTGAGACCGCAGCGCTTCTTTTCACACTTGGAAGCGTGGCAAAGATGCCTTCGTCAATTATGGACAGCAGCAGAACGCTTGCGGTGCATATGTATATTTCTACACGTGACGGCGGTATGGCAGGACGCAAAGTAGCCTTTGCCACAGGTGTCATTTTAATTGTTATTGTGACACTGATTAATATTTTCACTTTATACTTGAGTAAAAAGGCAGGAAAAATGAATGAAAATTGAAATTAAAAATCTTTCACTGTTTTATGATAAATTTAAAGCGCTCAGTTCTATCAACATGGGAATTGAAGAAAATGAAATTACCGCCTACATAGGTCCTTCGGGCTGCGGAAAATCCACACTTTTAAAGTGTTTAAACCGTATGAACGATCTGGTTGAAAAGTGCACCATACAAGGAGAAGTTTTGCTTGACGGTGAAAATATTTACGAGAAAACCGATGTAAACAATCTGCGAAGAAGAGTGGGCATGGTATTTCAAAAACCGAATCCGTTCCCGATGAGCATCTATGACAATATTGCCTATGGGCCAAGAACTCATGGGATAAAAAATAAAAGCAAGCTGGATGAAATTGTGGAAACAAGCCTGAGGCAAGCCGCCATTTGGGATGAAATAAAGGACAGATTGAAAAAAAGCGCGTTATCTCTCTCGGGCGGGCAGCAGCA
>JAOAAV010000105.1 GCA_026418715.1 Clostridia bacterium | reverse complement strand
GCATGGAAGTGTCAGATCAAATCTAACGTAATACACCGAAAGTTTGCGCCATCTCATCGCACAACGTGCCCGGCGTATGCGACGTTTTCACCGTAGCGCAGCGGAGGTGAAAATGTGCCGGAGCGCCCGTCTTCATATTTTGGGCGCGGAGGCCGAGGAGCGCAGCGACGAAGCGCAGGACGCTGGGTTGTGCGAAGCGGCCGAACACTAACCAGTCTTTACCCCATGAGCCACGGACGGCGAATGCGGGACAACATCATAATTACTCTCATCGATTAATCCATAATGCCATATCAATAACTCTAAGAGGTGATTCGGAAAATGTTTTAATTTTGTCATTGTATTTTTGAGCCAAACTCCATGCGAAATTTTGATATTCTTTAAGTATTATAATATCTTGATTTGCATTTTTTTTATTAATTCCAACAGCTTGCAAAACCATTTTATCGAATATAGAAATTTCATTTGGATATATAAAGTGAAGAATTGTTGTCCTAACGGGAAGAGAAGTTGCAGATGATGCTCCATGAATTTTATAGTCATTAAATTTTTTCACAAGATTAACAATTGTAATAATATTCTTTGCAACAGATAATGGCAAATTCCTCACATATTTATTAAATTCAGCACTTGTTTTTGTTTGGACGCTAATATCATTGTATAATTTATGACATATATTTTTAACTGCTGCCGGTTGCGAGTATAATTTCCAATATAGAATTGCAATTAATAATTTGATTGGAAAATATTGTTTAGAATTATTTTTAATAGATTCAAATATAATTTTTATTTCTTTTGATATAAAATAATAACATTCACGATCAGAAGCTGGCCTAGATTTGAAATATTCTAAATATATACTATTAGGATCAAATCTTTTACAATGTGAATCATAATCGTTATACAGTTTATTCCAATCATATTTCGTCAAAGGATCTTTCATAAAAAACACTCCTGTTGTATTTTACAGGCCCGCCAAGGATGGCGGGCCAAAAGTTTATTTGTCTCGCTTCAGGCGAATGGAACCAAACGCGATGTTAAATTAAGTTGGTTAAGCCTCCGAAAAAGTAAACAGGGAGGCAAAAAAATGTCAACAAAAAAACGACGGAAATTCAGCCCACAGGAAAAGATCGGGGCAGTACGACAGGTGCTGTCAAAGGCAAAAACGGCAAGCGAGATATGCCGGGAACTAACGATCCATCCGAATGTCTACTACCGGTGGCAGAACGATTTCCTGGAAGGGGCACGAGAGCGATTTGAATCGACAAAACGCGGAAGGAAAAGCACTCGCCAGGCAAAGATGATTGAGAAATACGAACATGAGATACAACGCCTCAATTCGGTGATAACGGAAGTGGTAAAGGAAAATGTAGAATTAAAAAAAAAAGAATGGAACCTCATGAAGGGAGGGCATTGCAGCGAGGAGCATAAAAAGGAAATTCTGACAGATATGGAAATCACTCAGAAGCGAACGGGCTGGGGAAAAATGAAACTCTGTTTGCTCTATGGTGTGACCAAAAGCACGGTGCATCGCTGGGAAAAGGAGAGTAAACATCCTCCTGAAAAACGAGTCGGCAGAAATCCGTATGAGATTTTAGATGAGGAAGTCCGGAAGGTAATCGAATATCGGACATCGAGCGATGAGCGTAGAAGGATAAGCCATAAGAAGCTGACGTATATGATGATTGATGAAGATATTGTATACCTTTCAGTGTCATCAGTCTATAGAATATTGAAAAAACACCGCCTTTTGGGGCCATCGTACAAGGAAAAAGGGGATGCGGGGGATGAGTATGCGGAAAAACCGGCATATGTGCATCATCACTGGCACGTGGATATCGCGTATGTGAAGATTTATGGGGAATTCTTTTATCTTGTTGCGATGCTTGATGGGTATTCGAGATTTGTGCTGGGCTGGAAGCTTATGCTGGATATGACGAAGCAGAGCGTGACGCTCTTCGCGCAAAAGGTATGCGACGAGTATCCTGAGGCGACTCCAAAAATTATTCACGACAACGGATCTCAGTTTGTAAGCCATGAATTTAAAAATCTTTTGCGTGAGAACGGCTGCTTTGATATCGCCACGCGCGTCAGGCATCCCGAGACCAATGGGAAAATTGAGCGCTTTTTTGGCCTGGTGCGTCAGGAGGCACTGGGGCCGAATTCTCCGGTGACGCTTTTTTCCGCTGAAAAAGTGATTGAGGAATATGTGCGGTACTATAACAATACACGTCTGCATTCTTCGATTGGCTATGTGGCACCGATCGAAGTGTTTAAAGGAACGCATGAGGAGATTTTTACGAAAAGGGAGCAAAAACGTGCAGAGGCAAAGAAAAAACGTATTGAAATAAACCGCATGCGGCGGTTGAATACCGCGGAGGCGCTACCCGCTTAATTTCAAAGCGATTTATTCCCGTTTTGCCTGAAGCGAGACAATTTATTACATAAGGAGACCATCGCTACAACTAAAGTATACATATGAGCATAATAATTGCAACAAAGAATTTTCATCAAGGTTAATATGAAATTGTACTACAATACAAAGATCCTATAAAAGCAATGATATATAGAACTTTATGAGTATTTATTGAGAAGTTTAATGAGTTTATAAGTGATACGATAGGCAAAATAGTTATACGAATACACGATAATAAATTGGTAAAAGAATTCTGCGAAGGATAGAGATGTTATATAAATAGCATAAAGCTATAGCTCATGTTGAATAGAAAGTTTTCTCAATGATGAGGGTAATCATCTATAG
>JAOAAV010000097.1 GCA_026418715.1 Clostridia bacterium | reverse complement strand
CAGATGTAATAATGCAATAATCTGAGAATTTGCCCGCAATTTCTCCCATAACAGCCCTCTTTGTTGCGTCACGGTCACCGCCGCACCCAAACAAGGTAATTACTCTGCCAATTGCAAACTCTCGCACTGTTGAAATGATATTTTCAAGTCCGTCAGGCGTATGTGCATAGTCAATCAATACGGTGTAATCCGTATCCGTATCCACAACCTCCACTCTGCCTGTTACTCCTTTTGCACGGGAAAGCCCTTTTTGAACGGTTTCCATGTCTATGCCAAGGCAAAGAGCAGCTCCCGCCGCGCATATTGCATTGTATACACTAAATTTGCCTGGAATCGAAATGGACACAGGATAAAATTTACCGTCCTTTTCTGCCGTAAACTCCGCTCCCTTCGCAAAAATACGAATATCTTCCGCCCTAAGGTCCGCATCATTTTCAATGCCCACAGTAAAAAGACTGCATTTTGCCAATTTTGCTATCTGTCTGCCGCCTTGATCGTCTATGTTAATTATGCCAACCTTGCACATATTAAACAACTTCGCCTTAGCTTTAAGGTAATTTTCCATAGTTTTGTGAAAATCAAGATGATCCTGCGTAATGTTCGTAAAAATGCCAACATCAAACTCACAGCCATATACCCTATCGAGGTCAAGTGCGTGAGAAGATACCTCCATTACCACATATTCGGCACCCGAATCCGCCATCTCTGCAAATAGTTTCTGAAGCTCCAAGGCATTCGGAGTGGTCGGTGTCGTACTTTGAGTTACAAGCACCTTATCGCCAATAATATTTTGGTTTGTTCCGATTACTCCAACTCGCTTTCCCGCACATTCTAAGATACTTTTAATCAAATATGTAACCGTGGTTTTACCGTTTGTTCCGGTCACACCAATCAATGAAAATTTCCTTGACGGATGCCCAAAAAATTTGCTGCTTAGCATCGCAATCGCTTTGCGAGTGTCGTCTACATAAAACACCGGTATCCCCACTTCTATTTTATCCTCAGCAACAATCACAGCAGCACCTCTTTCTGCTGCCGCCTTTGCGTAACTGTGCCCATCCTGGGAAAATCCTTTTATGCATACAAACAAATTTCCAGGTTCTACCTTTCTGGAATCATAAGCGATACCGGTAACTTCAATGTCATCATGCCCGTCTAGCCATTCACTGCCCGCCAATTCGCTGAACAACATCTGTCCCATCCCCCCATTTTCTTAGATAAAATACTAAATAATGAATTCCCATTTACTTTGAAATTATGAAGTTATTATAAAAATCGATTTAATAATATGAGAAAATAAATCTATACAAAACTTGCCAATTTGATTTCTCATCTATACTTCTAATTACTCATAGATTTCTATACATTGAAGCGAATAATATCCCGCAGATATTATTCGCCCCAAACTTTCTAAAAACTCAGTCACTCGATGAGTGCCTAAATTCAACGCCAACCACCGTTGCAGGCTGCACTTTCTCTCCTGCGGCTATGCTCTGCTTTGCGGCGTATGCACCTTCCGACGAGTTCTGACCTGCTCCTATAACCTCAAAATTCAGGCCTGCCGCTTCTAATCTTGCTCTTGTCTCCTGCATTGAAAGTCCAACCACGTTAGGCACCGTCACAAGATTTTCTCCTTGGATTTGTGTTGTATACAGTATAACAGTGGAACTTGCCGAAATGCTTGCTCCGGGTTTGGGAAGCTGATCTACAACCGTCTGTCCGCCGCCTGTAACCTTTGCTTTCAAATTTGATTGCTTTAAGTTTTTCTCAGCATCCGATATCGCCATACCTCGAACCTCTGGAACTGTAAGCGACATTTGCGCAAGCTCATCCGCCGTAAACTGACGCTCAACACCGAGATATTCAAGCGTATCTTCTATAATCGCACCAACCACTGGTGCGGCAATAGTGCCGCCGTATTTATTCGCCACCTGTGGCTCGTCAAGCATAATCAAACAAACAATCTGCGGATCATCCGCAGGAGCAAACCCAACAAAAGACGCTATTCTTTTTGTACCTGTTCTCGCACCCTTTTGGGATGTTCCGGTTTTCCCTCCGATTCTGTACCCTTTAATATAAGCATTTTTTCCGGTTCCTGTAGGAGATGAAACCACTGATTCCAAAATCTTTCTCATGGTATCTGAGGTCTCCTGTGAAATCACCCTATTTCTTATTTCAGGCTGATAACTTTTTATGACCCCACTGTCATTTCTAATTTCCTTAACGATTTGAGGCTTCATCAAATTGCCTCCGTTAATAACCGCAGAAACCGCCGTAATCAACTGTATCGGAGTAACGTTAAAGGATTGCCCGAACGAGCTTGTCGCAACATCCACCTCGCTAAGCTCTCCAGTATGATACACTCCCTTTGCCTCTCCCACAAGGTCAATCCCTGTCCTTTCTGTAAGTCCAAAAGCCTTGAAATATTGCATAAACTTTTCTGCACCAAGCCTTAACCCTATTTCAATAAATACAGGATTGCAGGAATTTTGAACTCCTTCAACAAACGTTTCAGCCCCATGTCCACCCACCTTATGGCAATGAATGGTATGACTTCCCACCTTAACTGAACCGCTGCAATAGAATTTAGAATCCAAATTTACAACATTTTCCTCAAGACCTGCCGCAGCCGTAATAATCTTAAAGGTTGACCCTGGTTCATATGTATCTGAAATTGCTTTATTTCGCCACATTTTATTTCTAATTTCGGCTATTTTTTGCTCATCCGTCAAAGGTGCCGACGCTTCGGAGCCGATTTCTTCCTGAGGATCCAACAGAACCTGATATTTTTCAAATTGGCTTATATCATACGGAGAATTCAGGTCAAAATCAGGCTTAGTTGCCATAGCAAGAATTTCGCCCGTTTTGGGGTTCATAATAATACCTGCGGCACCCTCTTTAAGTTTATCATCAACGACCGCATTTTCCAAGTGCTTCTCCAAAAAATGCTGTATTGTTTCGTCAATTGTCAGCACCACATCGGCACCATTTTCGGATGAAATCTGCGCTTCATATTGAAAATCCATACTCGTGCCGTTTGCCGATTTTGCGCTGATAATGCTGCCAGCTCTGCCAGTAAGCTCCTTGTCAAACGACATTTCTATTCCCTGGCGTCCCTCGTTGTCATAGCCCGTAAATCCTATAACATGGGGAGCTATGTTGTAAGAATAATACCTCTTTGAATCCTCTTCAAAATAAATGCCTGAATAATTTGTCGAAAGCTCAGCTAAATTTCCTTGTTCTTTCCGTTCTTTATCTTTTGAGCTGTCCTTTAAATCTTTTATCGCCTGACTCTGTTCGGGGGTAATTCTTTTTTTTATTATCTGATACGACGTGTTTTTGGTAATGCTTTTATATACATCATCGTAATTCATTTCTAGTATAGATGCAAGTTTTGCGGCAACAATTTCCGCAGCACCCGATTTTTTTACCTCTTCCGGATTGCAGGCAACAGTGTCCACTGTTACACTTTTTGCAAGGGGTTTGCCGTTTCTATCATATATGTACCCTCTGTTTGCCGTTATAGTGCGTTCCCTGGTTTGTTGCTGGATTGCTTCGGCTTTAAGCCAGTCTCCCTTTATAATCTGCCAATATCCCACTCGAAAAACGAGTCCTACAAGCATTGTCAAAAACAAAGCAAACATAAGAAGCATTCTTTTTTTTATTTTTGCGGACGGAAATGACATGGTAACCCTTCCCTACATTTATTTTCCATAAAATGCACAAAGAAAACACTGCTTTAACACAATGAGTCAATGTAAAACAGTTTTCTCTATAAATACTATATCTATTTTATACTGAATATTCCTACAATATTTTTTGCAATCTCATTAGTTGTTGATTCAATTCGATTTTTTATTCCTTCAACACTATCTGCCGTAACCTCAGTGGAATCCTCTTTCTTCACATTTATGTACACTATCTGATACTTTTCCGGTCTTTGCATTCCCAATTTTGTAGTGGCAATATCCTCCACAGTTTTTAAATCCACGCTCTGCTCTAATTCAAACATTTTCTGACACGTGAGCGCCTCCGCTTCGGCAAGTTGCTTTTGAAGCTTTGCAATCTGCTTCTCCGTTTCATAAACTTCAACATATCTGCTAACCATCAAAAACGCAGCTAATGCAATCAAAACAGTGCAAAACATTATTTTAATATTTTTTACCTTTTGGGCTTTCCTTATTGCCGCTTTCTCACGCTTTTTTGTCTTTTCGATGCGCTGCCTTTTTTCCTCCTGCTCCAATTGATATGCAACACTGCCGTAACCCATTCCTATCCCCCCATTTTCATACGTACTTTACTTGCACCCAAAAAGAAGATCTGTTCCATTGTTGGTATTTTTATCAAATTTTCTCTATAATTCTCAGCTTTGCGCTCTTTGATCTTGTATTGTTTTCCATCTCTTCCTTTGTGGGAACTATCGGCTTTTTTGTTATAATCTTTACCGTCGGCTCGCCTCCGCACACGCATACAGGAAAATCTTTAGGACATCTGCAACCTGATGCAAGATCCTGAAACACATTCTTTACGATACGATCCTCCAAAGAATGAAACGTTATCACCGCAAGCCTCCCCCCGCTTTTGAGAACGTCTGAAAAATCTCTGATTGCCTGTTCCAACAATGCAAGTTCGCCGTTTACCTCAATTCTGACAGCCTGAAATATGCGCTTTGCAGGATGCCCACCGTCAAGGCGCGCTTTTTGCGGAATAGCCGCCTTGATAATCTCAACTAATTCATTGGTTGTTTCAATCGGAGCAATACTTCGTCTATCACAGATAAACTCAGCGACTCTCTTTGACCATTTTTCCTCACCATATTCATAAAAAATACGGGAAAGCTCATCTTTTGAATATTCATTTATCACAGAGTATGCATTTTTTTCTCTGCGCTTGTCCATTCTCATGTCAAGCGGAGCGTCATGCATATAGCTAAAACCTCTGTCCGCATTATCCAGCTGATACGATGACACACCTAAATCCAAAACAGCACCGTCAATCTTTTTTATATTCAAATCCGACAAAATTCTCTTTATTTCCTTGAAATTGCTGTTTATAAACCGTACTCTGTCAGAAAACTCCTGCAATTTCTCCTTTGCCGCGGAAATAGCTTCCTCGTCCTGATCAATACCTATGACACTAACGCTGCTCTCATGTCTTAATATGCCCCCTGTATGTCCGCCGCCGCCCAAGGTACCGTCAACATAAATTCCGCAAGGTTTAATACTCAAACCGTCCAAGGTTTCATCGAACAATACTGATATATGCTTAAACTCCACTCATGTTCATTCCCTTCCGGCTCAAATATTCAGTCCATACTGCAAAATGCCCTCTACCATGACATCCTCAGATATATTGTTTTGATAAATATTCCACGTATCGGCATCCCAAATTTCCAGTCTGGTATTTACTCCCACCAACATAATTTCCTTATTAAGCCCGGCATAATCAATAAATCTTTGCGCAATGCTGATTCTTCCCTGCTTATCAATTGCGCAAGCGGTCGCTCTCCCAAAAAACATCCTCACAAATGCAGCAGCATTTTTATCCGTGGTTGTCGGCAGTGCTCTGAGTTTGTCAGCCATAGCCTCCCACTCGGTTTCAGTATACAGGTGAAGACACTTATCGGATGGTGAATATGTAATGAAAACAGTGTTTGACAGGTTCTCCCTTACCTTTGCCGGCAATATTATCCTTCCCTTTTCGTCCAGAACACGGGAGTACGCATCAACAAAATAACCCACTGTTTTCACCACCTTTTCAATAATTTTTCACCATTTTCAACCACTACGCTCCCTTATACTCCACATTTTATACTATCTAGCATTAAAACGCAATATATTTTTTAAAAATTTTTAATACTTTTTATTCAAAAAAGCATGATAAAAAGCAAAAATTTTATACACATTGACAAAAACCCCTTATCTCATTTATTTCAAATTGTTTTCGTCCTTTTTGCTCCCTTTTATTTTGGTATAGTTTTCAACGCCGCTTTTTGCAAAGTACCCTGTAACAATAATCCCAAACGGCGTCGATACCACACCCAAAATATCTATGCCTATTCTAAGCTGCTCCGGCATTTTGTCGCTTACCGCCCAAACTAAAGATACAAAACATACCGTGCATACAAATAAAATGCTGATAACCAGCGCCAATACTTTTGAAAATTCAAATCTATCCATTTTTCAATCTTTCCTTTCCCACAAAATGTATAGAGAAATTCCACTGACTTTTTCATTTAATTAATACAATTATTAAATACAATATATTCCGTTAAATCACAAAATGCTATTGAAAATATTTCTTCCGTTATGTATAATTTACCTTAAAGGAAGCTTGCTCTTCTTTATTGGAATTAATAAATTTATTAATGAGGTGAAATAATGCTAAGTATTAAAAACTATGAGTTTTGGTTTGTGACAGGAAGTCAGCACTTGTACGGTCCGAAAACTTTAGCGCAGGTAGAAAAAGATTCAATGGCAATTGTTGAAGGATTGAATAAGAGCGGAAAAATGCCGTGTAAAATTGTATTCAAGCCCGTTGTAAAGACTCCTGCCGAAATTTCAAAAATTTTTAAAGATGCGGCATATGACGATATGTGTGCGGGTATCATTGCTTGGATGCACACGTTCAGTCCGTCCAAAATGTGGATTAACGGTTTAAAGGATTTTAAGAAACCTTATCTGCATTTTCACACGCAATTTAACCGCACAATTCCTTGGAACGAAATTGATATGGATTTCATGAACTTGAACCAATCGGCACATGGTGACAGGGAACACGGTTTTATAGGCGCAAGACTTCAAATGCCGAGAAAAATTGTTGTCGGCTACTGGGAAGATGAACTTCCCCAATTGAAAATTGCCAACTGGATGAGAAGTGCGGCAGGGTATGCTGTTTCCCAAAACCTTAAAATGGTTCGTTTCGGCGACAATATGCGACAAGTGGCTGTTACGGAAGGCGACAAGGTAGAAGCGGAAATTAAACTTGGATGGGATATCGAGTATCGAGGAATCGGTGATTTAGTTGAGGTTATAAACAAAGTAACCGATGCTGAAGTTGACAAAAAAATGGCTGAATACGCTTCAAAGTACGATATGAATACGGATAATATCGACTCCGTTCGTTATCAGGCAAAAACAGAAGTTGCACTAGAGAAAATATTTGAAAAATTCGGATATCAAGCGTTTACCACAAATTTTGAAGATTTGCACGGCATGGAGCAGCTTCCTGGACTTGCCGCACAAAACCTTATGCACAATGGTTATGGTTTCGGCGGCGAGGGTGACTGGAAAGTTGCTGCAATGACAGCAATTATGAAAGCAATGAGCGAGGGTTTGGAAGGCGGAACCTCCTTCATGGAAGATTACACCTACCACCTTGAAAAGAACAATGAACACATTCTCGGCGCACATATGCTTGAGGTGTGTCCTTCACTTGCCGACGGCAGGGCGAAAATTGAAGTCCATGAGCTTGGCATAGGCGGGAAAAAGCCTCCTGCAAGACTCGTATTTGACAGCCGCAAAGGTGACGCGATTGTTGTTTCCCTGATAGATATAGGCGGACGCTTGCGTATGATTGTCAATGACGTAAAAGCATGCTCTCCGCTTCAGAAAATGCCTAATCTGCCCGTTGCGGGAGTTATGTGGAAACCCATGCCAGACCTTGCCACCTCTGCGGAAGCGTGGATTTTAGCCGGCGGTGCTCATCACAGCGTTCTAAGCTATTCCCTGACAGCAGAGCATATGCATGATTGGGCTGCCATGATGGGCATTGAATTTTTGCACATCAATAAGGATACGACCATTTCTTCTTTTGAAAAAGAATTAATGTGGAATGATTTGGCATATAAATTGAGATAAATACTGTAATATGGGTAAAATAAAGGGCTGTGACGTTTTTATCGCGACACAGCCTTTTATATCTATATGAAATTTATATAATTGCAGTAAATCCCTTTTGTTTTTCTTCATACCTTTGGCGAAGTTCGGGCGCTTTTTGCTTTATAATCTGCTGCGACTGGGCAGTAAGTCCAGAAGTCCAAAGAAGACCCGTATCCTCCATAAGCGCTTCTTTTAACTCGATTTTCTCACGTTCAAGCTTTCGGGTTTCTTCCTGCTGCTTGAGCTGTTTTTTTAATCTTTCCGCATTTTCCAGACTTTCTTTCCTAAGCTCCGCCGACTGACGGTCAAAATCTGCAAAAAACTTATCGCTTTTACTCTCCATATCAGATAACAAAATTCCCGCATCCGACAACTCAACCGAATCCTCCTGCGATACAAGCGTATTCTTTTCATCTTTTTCCTTATTGTTTGCGCATACGAAATACATTAGTCCACCGTCTATTCTCGAAATCATTCCACGTCACCCCTTTATTTTTATATCGGAGATTTATGAAAAAACTTTAGAAACTTAATCCTTAAAACGAAGACTTATATCCATTGCACATATTGTATGAGTAAGTGCGCCTATAGATATGATATCCACACCTGTATTTGCCACTTCCGAAAGGTCTTTCTCACCCATATTCCCGGACGCTTCCACCAAAGCTTTACCGTTTATCATATTCACTGCCCTTTTCATGTCATCTATATTCATATTATCAAGCATAATAATATCTGCGCCGCATTCAAGCGCTTCCTCAATCTGCTTGAAATTTTCAACCTCAACCTCAATTTTGAGCATATGATGAGCAAGGCGCTTTGCCCTTTCCACGGCCTGCTTTATTCCTCCTGCTGCACGTATGTGGTTGTCCTTGATTAAAATTCCATCAGCAAGATTAAAACGATGATTTGAACCTCCGCCAACACGCACGGCATACTTTTCCAGCATCCTCAGTCCCGGAGTTGTTTTTCTTGTATCGGCGATAGTCGCCTTTGTCCCCGCTACCTGCCGAACCGCCACATTTGTGCGTGTTGCTATGCCTGAGAGGCGTTGGAGAAAATTAAGCGCCACCCTCTCGCCCGTGAGTATATTTTGTGCTGACCCGAAAATTTTGGCTATTATATCACCTTTTTTTACCTCATCCCCATCTTTGACATTAAATATAAACTCAATATCCCCATCAAGCAGTTCAAATACACGCTTTGCAACAGCAAGACCGCATATTACACCGTCCTCCTTCGCAATAAATGAGCCTTCAATTTTGGTGTCCGAGTCAACGGTAGCCATAGTTGTGATATCCCCGTTTCCTATGTCTTCGTCTAATGCTCGTCGTAAAATAGAATCAATATTATACGTCATTTTTCTTACTCTCCTTCTTAATCTATCCTGTAATGTGCTCCAACACTTTCTTTCCTCTTTATGCAGGAGTCTAAAATCGCCGATGCAAGCTGCACAAGATTATACGCTTCGACAGCTTCTTTCGTTTTTATCTGTACCGTTTCAAGACGCCTTAAAATATCGTCTGCCAATAATTTTGCGCGTGAAAGCTCTCTTTCGCTTCGAACAATGCCGCAAGCGGAAGTTACAATGCGGCGGATTGTTTTTCGCACATCATCAAAATCAAGCTCGCCATCGCTGGTATCTGCTACAATTTCGCCAATTTTCCGTTTTGATGTGTTATCTCCGTTTATATGCACAGCACAGCGTCTCCCAAATACAAGACACTCCAAAAGCGAATTGCTTGCAAGCCTGTTTGCCCCGTGAACACCCGTACACGCCGCCTCCCCGCACGCATAAAGCCCATTTATATTAGTCCTCCCGTTTATATCGGTGCGGATGCCGCCCATAAAATAATGCTGCACAGGCATAACCGGAATAGGGCTTTTTGAGATATCTATTCCGTTTTTCATGCATTCGGCATAAATCGTGGGGAAACGGTTTTTCAAAAATTCCTTCGGTTTGTCCGTAATGTCTAAATACACATATTCCGAATCGGTTCTCTTCATCTCACAGGAAATGGCACGGGATACTATATCCCTCGGAGCAAGTTCTGCAAGCGGATGAGTTCCTTTCATAAATGCCTCGCCATATTTATTTTTTAAAATTGCCCCTTCTCCGCGCACCGCCTCGGAAATTAAAAAGTATCTGCCGCTTTCGTCGGGATTTACGAATGCGGTAGGATGAAACTGTACAAATTCCATATCCGAAACAACCGCTCCAGCACGTGCCGCCGCTGCTATTCCATCTCCCGTTGCGCAGGGCGGGTTGGTACTTTTTTCATAAATTCCGCCTATGCCTCCCGTGGCAACAATAATCTTCGACGCCTCAAAAAAACACGGTTTCCCATCCGCGTCCAAAGCTATTATTCCATCTGCACCGTCATCTTCGACAACAATATCCGAAAGAAAACAATTATTAATAATTCTAATGTTTTCCCTTCTTGATGCCAATTCGTAAAGCTTCTTTGTAAGATGAAGCCCTGTAGCGTCTCCTCCGCAGTGCAGAATTCTATTTTGACCATGCCCTCCTTCGCGGGTAAGAAGCAGTTTTCCGTCCATTGTATCAAACGATACACCCATATCTATAAGTCGGCGTATGTTATCCTGCGCCTCTTGTGCAAGTACTCTCGCCGCCTCCTCATTGCACAAACCCGCACCTGCGGTTAAAGTATCCGATATATGCTGATATATGTCGTCCGTACTTTCCGCAAAGTTTACAACAGCTGCGATTCCACCCTGAGCGTACATAGAACTGCTCATGTTTATACCACTTTTGTTTAAAATTATACATTCAAGCGACGCATCTAAATTCAGCGCCGCAAAAAGTCCCGCTGCGCCGCAGCCTGCAATCACAATATCTGCAGTGATTTTTGGCATATCCCGAAAATCTCCGCAAAACAAATACCGTTTCATCTTTTTGTCCTTTCCTCGAAGCAAAAGCCGCACATATTCCAACAACCTGCCCTCATAGTGACAGCATCCTGTTTAAACTGACAGACGCCTTTTTTGCTATGTCAGCGTCAAGTTCTATTTTGTATTGCATTTTGTCAAGAGCATGATATACACTCTCAAGGGTTGTCTTTTTCATATTCGGGCATATCATGGCGTTTCCCAAGGAATAGAATTTTTTAGTCGGACAAAGCTTGCTTAAGCTATGAATAACTCCGCTTTCGGTGCCTATAACAAACTCTTCTTTATCTGATTTTGCCACATAATTTATAATCTGCGCCGTACTTCCCACAAAATCTGCCTTTTGAACAACCTCAGGCAAACATTCCGGATGAACCAATATAGGTGTGTTTGGACGAACTGCGCGCACGCTTTCTAAATCTGAAAGTTTAATCTTATTGTGGGTCGGACAGAAACCCTCAAACAAAATAAACCTTTTGTCAGGGAAAAAAGTCGATACATAGCGGCCCAAATTCTTATCCGGCACAAAGATAATTTCCTTCTCTTCAATCGAAGCTGCCACCTTAACTGCATTTGATGACGTGCAGGAAATATCGCTAAGCGCCTTAATTTCAGCGCCTGAATTTACATAGCAAATCACCGCCGCATTCGGATGAGCGTCCTTAAGATTCACTAAATCCTCAGCACTTATCATATCTGCCATGGGGCAGCCGGCATCCGCATCCGGCAAAAGAACAGTCTTTCCGGGATTTAAAATCTTTGCTGTTTCCGCCATAAACCGTACTCCGCAAAAAACTATAACATCCCCCTCCGCAGCCTGCGCTTTTCGGCTAAGCTCAAGTGAATCCCCCACAAAATCGGCAATATCCTGAACATCCGAATTTTGGTATAAATGCGCCAAAATGACCGCATTATACCTTTCTTTCAACGACAATATATTCTCAATCAAAACTTTTTTATCCAAATCCTATTCTCCCATTCCTGCATAATCTACCAAAAGACCTTCCTTACCAAGTCTTTTTTCTATGGCGTAAAGAACACCTTCATCTGGCGCTTCAACCGTATGCATATGAAACCCGTCCGTGACTGTTGAAAGCATAAGCGCATCCCTGCCTCCAAGACGGCAAATGAGAGCATCCACCGCATCTTTGCTTTTGAGCATCAACATACCGACAAGTTCCCCATACACCGGATGTTCGACAATCACATCCCTTACCAAACCACCGTTTTCAACTATGATCATCAATTCCTTTTTGGCATCCTCAAGCGTTTTATGACGACAGGCGAACACTCTCCTTGCACAAGGCTCCTGCTGTGCGGACTGAAGCATAATATATCCTGAAACAGTTGAAATAATCGGCATTCCGCCCGCACGAAGAAGCGCAATATCATAAACCACAATCTGCCTTGTAACCTTCAGTATCGCGGCAAGTTCACCTCCTGTGACAGGTTTTTGGGATCGACTGATAATTTCTGCTATTTTTTTTCGTCTGCTTTCTGCATTCATAAAATATCCTTCCCCATATCCAAGGAAATATTGACTACTATTATAATCTTAATTTTTTCAAAAGTCAACACCTGTATATACACATGAAAAATATATTAAAAAACAGCCTTATGCGGCTGCTTTTTACATAAATTAAGATAACCTTCCTTTAAAATCCTCATATCCGAATTTTCGTATCAGCTTTAGTCCTTCATTTTCTCTGTAGAGCATAATAGACGGAAGATTAATTCCGTTAAATGTATTATTTTTTACCATGCTGTAATGCGCCATATCGCAAAATACAAGTTTGTCCCCTATTTTAAGCGGTTTGTCAAACGAATAGTCCCCAATAATGTCGCCCGCCAAACAGGTCGGCCCCCCAAGACGGTATGTATGACACTTTTCGTTCGGGGCTCCCGAACCGATAATAAATGGTCTGTACGGCATTTCCAGCACATCCGGCATATGGCAGGCTGCCGATGTATCCATAATGGCAATATCCATTCCGTTATGCACAATATCCAGCACCTTTGATACCAAATATCCTGTATTGAGCGCTACTGCCTCTCCCGGCTCCAAATAAACCTGTACACCATACTTTTCCTTTATGCGTATTATGCAGGAAATCAAAGCTTCCACATCATAATCGGACCTTGTTATGTGATGGCCGCCTCCGAAATTTATCCACTTCATTCCACTAAAATATTTGCCGAACTTCTCTTCCACCACATCCAAAGTACGCCGCAAAACGTCCGAATTTTGCTCACACATTGTGTGAAAATGCAATCCGTCTATGCCGTCCATCTCATCTTCTCTAAACTGCTCAAGCGTTGTGCCAAGTCTTGAATTGGCAAAGCAGGGGTTATAGATATCCGTTTCAATCTCCGAATACTCAGGATTTATGCGTATTCCGCACTCTATTTTTCTGCCTGCCGCTTCTATCAAGGGTCTATATTTCTTCCACTGGTCAAAGGAATTGAAAACGATGTGATCGCAGACGGATATGATTTCCACGAAATCTTCCTCTGCATAAGCTGGACTAAATATATGCGTTTCTCCTCCCATTTCCTCTTTGCCCAGCTTCGCTTCAAACAGAGAGCTTGCCGTTGTGCCGCTTAAATATCTTCCTATCAGCGGGTACACAGAGAACATAGAAAAGCCCTTCTGCGCCAGCAGAATTTTACAGTCTGTCTTTTCGATTACACTTTTTAAAAGCTCTAAATTTTTTATAAGCAGCCTCTCATCCACCACATAGGCAGGTGTGGCAACTTCATTAAAGTCAATTTGCTTCATTCCTCGTCCCCTTAATCTACCAATTTCGGATTAAAGTCTTCCTTCCACGGCAGTCCGAACTTGCCAAGTGCGTCCATAAACGGATCGGGATCAAATTCTTCAACATTGTACACTCCCGGCTTATTCCATTTGCCGCAGAGCACCATCATTGCCCCAATCATAGCCGGCACTCCCGTTGTATAGGAAATTGCCTGTGATCCCACCTCTTTGTAACATTCCTCATGGTCGCATACATTATAAACGTAGTAGGTTTTCTCCTTTCCATCCTTTATTCCCCTAAATATGCAGCCTATATTTGTTTTTCCCTTAGTGCGCGGCCCAAGTGATGCAGGATCAGGCAAAACCGCCTTTAGAAATTGAAGCGGAACTATCTTTTTGCCGTCGAACTCAATCGGCTCTATAGACGTCATGCCAACGTTTTCAAGGCATTTAAGATGCGTAAGATAATTTTGACTGAATGTCATAAAAAAGCGTATTCTTTTAATTCCCTTTATATTAAGCGCAAGCGACTCTATCTCCTCATGATGCAGAAGATACATATCCCTTTCCCCTATTTCAGGAAAATCATATACTCGCTTAATTTCCATGGGTTCAGTTTCTACCCATTTTCCGTTTTCCCAATAACTGCCCTTTGCCGTTACTTCACGAATATTTATTTCCGGATTGAAATTAGTGGCAAACGGATATCCGTGATCGCCTGCATTGGCATCTAAGATATCAATTTCATGAATTTCGTCAAAATAGTGCTTTTGCGCATACGCAGAAAACACACCTGTAACTCCGGGGTCAAATCCACAGCCCAGAACAGCGGTAATTCCAGCCTTTTCAAATTTCTCACGATATGCCCACTGCCATTTATATTCAAACTTTGCCGTATCAAGCGGTTCGTAGTTTGCCGTATCGAGATAATGCGTTTTGGTTTCCAGACACGCATCCATAATAGTCAAATCCTGATAAGGAAGCGCAACATTGATTACTATATCCGGCTTATAATCACGAATTAATGCAACAAGCTCGGAAACATTATCCGCATCCACCTTTGCCGTTGTGATTTTTGTTTTGCCTCCATCCAGCTTTTGCTTAAAATAGTCGCACTTTTCCTTTGTTCTGCTCGCAATACAAATTTCTTCAAAAATCTCTGGGTTTTGGCAGCACTTATGTATAACCACCCCTGCTACTCCGCCTGCTCCGATTATCAAAGCTCTTCCCATTTTCCTTCCTCCTCCAAAATTATTTCATTCCTTATTTTGTGTCCGAATACGCTTTTTATACAATAATGCGGCGTTGTTTTGTCCGTATATAAGTTTTGAAAATTATACGCAAAATATAAAGCGTAATAATTATACGTTATAACGGGACATATTTCAAGTAAAAAATAAAGCGGACACAAGCTTTCGCTTATGTCCGTAATCTTATGTGCACAAATGTGCACATAAAAACCGTCAAATATCCAAATTCGACACATATTTCGCATGGCGTTCAATAAACTCACGCCTCGGTTCAACCTTGTCGCCCATCAGTATCGTAAAGATTTCATCCGCAGCAACGGCATCCTCCATCTCCACACGCAAAATTGTTCGTGTCGCAGGATTCATGGTCGTTTCCCAAAGCTCCGGAGGATCCATTTCGCCAAGACCCTTGTAACGCTGTACCTTGCAGCCTTCGCCAAGCTCTGCTATGCACTTGTCCCTTTCTTCATCGGAATATGCGAATTTTTCAACGTAGTTTCTATTTTTGCCCTTAAATATCTTATAAAGCGGAGGTTGTGCAATATACACATTCCCGTTTTCAATCAAAGGACGCATATAGCGGAAGAAAAAGGTAAGTAGCAGCGTTCGTATATGCGCCCCGTCCACATCAGCATCCGCCATTATGATAATTTTACCGTAGCGAAGCTTTGAGATATCAAATTCATCTCCTATGCCAGTACCAAGCGCCTGAATAACGGGCGTGAGCTTTTCATTGCCATACACCTTATCAATCCGTGATTTTTCGACATTTAGCATCTTCCCCCAAAGCGGAAGGATAGCCTGAAAACGTCTGTTTCTGCCGCTCTTGGCGGAACCTCCAGCCGAATCTCCCTCGACAATGTAAACCTCTGTATACTCACTGCTTTTGTCGGAACAGTCCGCAAGCTTGCCGGGAAGCGAAAGGCCGGGGGAAAGCGCACTTTTTCTCGTCGCCTCTCTTGCTTTTCTTGCTGCCTCCCGTGCTCTTGAGGCGGTAAGAGCCTTGTCCAAAATGATTTTTGCCTCTTTCGGATGCTCCTCAAGATATGCTTCCAACTTACCGCTTACCGCACCTTCTACGAGCGAACGAGCCTCGCTGTTTCCAAGCTTAGCCTTAGTCTGCCCTTCAAACTGCGCCTCGGCAACCTTTATGCTTATAACAGCAGTAAGGCCTTCTCTCGTGTCCTCACCGGACAAATTCTTATCATTGTCCTTTATAAAACCATACTTTTTTGCATATTCGTTAAGCACACGGGTAAGACCGGACTTAAAGCCAGTTTCATGCGTACCGCCGTCATTGGTATGGATGTTGTTCGCAAAGCTTAAAATATTCTCGTTATATGAGTCGTTGTATTGCATTGCAATTTCCACTAGCATATCGTTTTTTGCTGCCTCAAAGTATATAATGTCGTCATGAATGACGTCTTTGTTTCTATTTAAGTACTTTACAAATTCCCTAATTCCGCCTTCAAAATGCAAATCCACGGTTTTTTGCGGATCCTCCCGCTTATCCGTAAACACTATATGCACACCTTTATTTAAAAAAGCCTGCTCTCTGAGTCTTTTAAGCAGGATATCATAATCAAAAACCAATGTTTCAAAAATCTCAGCATCCGGCTTAAATGTTATTTTCGTTCCTGTTTTATCAGTTTTTCCTATTTCCTTAACAGGCGCACAGGGCTTACCTCGTTCGTACCTTTGGTAATAAACGCCTGTGCCGTTTGAAACTTCAGCCTCAAGCCATTCCGACAAAGCATTAACTACGGAAGATCCAACACCGTGCAAACCTCCTGATACCTTGTATCCTCCTCCGCCAAACTTTCCGCCGGCATGCAAAACAGTAAGAACAACCTCCAATGATGATATGCCCATCTTAGGATGAATTCCGACGGGTATGCCTCGTCCGTCATCAATAACGGTAACGGAATTGTCGGGGTTTATATCTACGATAATTTTGCTACAATAGCCTGCCAGCGCCTCGTCTATGGCATTGTCCACAATTTCATAAACCAGATGATGAAGTCCGGCAGACGATGTGGAGCCAATATACATACCTGGACGCTTTCTTACCGCATCCAACCCCTCCAGCACCTGTATCTGACTTTCGTCATAGGTGGTTTCAATCTTTTCGTCAAACATTTATATTCCTCCGTTAAAAACAACTTCTAATACAATAGCCACATAGTAAAAATATATCAAAAATCTGATAAAAAGTCAATGCCGAAAAGCTTTTACTGGACAAAATTTAAAATAAGGTGTAGAATATAGGTTCGAAAGGATTTGATGGACGAATGAAAGATATGACAACAGGTTCGCCTCTTAAAATTATGGCAGCCTTTTCTCTCCCTATGCTTTTGAGCATGATTTTTCAGCAGCTTTACAATATATCCGACAGCGTAATTGTTGGAAAATTTTCGGGAGTGGATGCGCTTGCAGCAGTGGGAGCGTCTTTCCCCATTACAGCAATCTTTCTGGCATTCGCAACAGGCGGAGGAGCAGGTTGCACAGTCATAATCAGCCAGCTGTTCGGTGCGAAAAAACTGATACATATGAAAAGCGCAATTTTTACCGCTCTTATCTCTCTTTTTTCGCTTAGCATAATCATTATGATTTCAGGCAGACTGCTTTCCCAGCCGCTTATGACAATCCTGAAAACTCCCGAAAATATATTTTCAGATTCTGCACTTTATCTTAATATATACATTTGGGGACTGCCGTTTTTGTTTATGTACAATGCGTCCAATGCGGTATTTATCGCACTCGGCGACAGCAAAACGCCTCTTGTATTCCTGATTTTCTCATCGCTTTTCAACATTGCATTAGACTTGTGGCTTGTTGTAAGCTTTGGCATGGGCGTTCGAGGCGTTGCCATAGCCACGTTCATCGCCCAGGGTATTTCATCTGTTTTAGCAACGTCTGTTCTTCTATACCGAATAAGAAAACTGGATATAAGAGGGCGGTTTGCGTGGTTCAGCTTGGGGCTTTTTAAGAGGATTTGCTATGTGGCAATTCCAAGCATTCTCCAGCAAAGCTTTGTTTCGGTGGGCCAGCTTTTTGTGCAGGGGCTTTTGAATACCTACGGTTCCGACACTGTCGCAGGCTATGCGGCAGCGCTTAAGGTCAACACCTTTGTCCTTACCTGCATAGGTACCATGTGCAATGCTCTGTCGAGCTTCGTTGCGCAAAATCTGGGTGCAAATAAGCTTGAGCGCGTTAAAAAGGGCTATCGCGTCGGCTTTGCGTTTACAATATCGTTTGCAGTAATGTTTGTTGCCGTATGCGGCATATTCGGCAAAAATCTAATAGGCCTGTTTTTGGATGAAAGCGGAAATTCTCAAGAAGTATTGAAAATAGGCCTTCAATTTCTAAGAATTACATCGCCGTTTTATCTGGCTGTAACGATAAAGCTTGTAACGGATGCGGTTCTCAAGGGAGCGGGATATATGCGCGGCTTTATGATAAGCACATTTGCAGATTTAATTTTGCGTGTTGCTTTTTCCTATATTCTTTCGCCATTTTGGGCGTTTTCTGGCATAGCTTGGGCATATCCTCTAGGCTGGATTATCGGCTGTCTGATTGCTGTTGCCTTCTACATGGGAGGAAAATGGAAAAGTGCAAGTCTTGTGAGATAAACGCTTGAAATTTTCTCATTCTTTCGCAAAGGAGAAAATAATATGAATCTTACGGCAATCACCATAAGCCATAAAACCGCACCCGTTGCTATACGGGAACTTTTCGCATATACAAAGAAAAAACAGACTCAAATTATTTGCGATATTGTAAAGGATGATATTGCAAAAGAATGTGTGCTGCTTTCAACCTGCAACAGAACCGAATTTTATATGCATGAGGCAAGAATAGGTGCATTTTTTCAATACTTAAGCTCTGTAACAGAAAATGCTGCATATTATCATAGTCTCGGCTATATAAAGATTCTTCAAAACGAGTATGCGGCGGAACATATCTTTAATACTGCAGCGGGGCTTGAGTCCATGGTATTGGGCGAGGATCAAATTCTGGGACAGATGAAGCAGGCACACGCTCTTGCCATGGAAAACCTCACATCCGGCGTTTACTTAAATACGCTCATAAGGTATGCTGTTACCGCCGCAAAAAAGGCAAAAACCCAAACCGAGCTTTCAAAAATTCCCGTATCCGTCGCAAGCCTCGCCGCAAAAGAGTGTTGTGAATATTTAGGTACTCTTTGCGGCAAGCGGATTATGCTAATCGGTGCTGGCGGAAGTGTCGGCTCGGCTTTACTAAAGGACTTAATAGCTGTTGGAAATGTGGATATATACGCAACATCAAGACGAAGTGGGGGCATATATGAAGGAGCAACAGTCATTTCTTATGCCGATCGGTACAAGTTCATGAACGATATGGACGCAGTCATAAGCGCCACGTCAAGTCCGCACTTGACAATAGAGGAAAGTCCTGCCGAAAAAGCTCTTACAACCCCCAAAAAACGTATTTTCATCGATCTTGCTGTACCAAAGGATATACAAATCAAAAAAAATGACCATACAAAATATATAGGAATTGACGACTTTGAAAAGATAGCGGAGCATAACAACTATCTAAAAGCTGTCGAAGCCGAAAAGGCGCGGGAAATTTTAAAGGATTACATGGAAAAGTTTTATGTGTGGCAGACTTATTTTGAAAATGCTGCCCTGATAGATGAAATAATCAGGAATTTGTCTGCTAAATTCGGAGACGAGCGTGCGGGAGAAATTTTAAATTATGTACTGCGCAGAGTAAAAAGACATACGTCAAAGCAAGAAATTGAATGTCTTATAAAATGTCTTGAAAAAAGCTTTCACTAATAGATTAGATGGAGGATAAAATGCCAAACACTATAAGAATCGGTACAAGAAAAAGCCCACTTGCGATAAGGCAAACACAGATTGCCGTACAACACCTGAAAGCTGCCTTTCCCTCGGATACGTTTGAAATCATAGGTTTTTCCACAAAGGGCGACGAGCTTTTAAACAGACCTCTTACACAATTGGGAGGAAAAGGACTTTTCACAAAGGAACTTGAAACTGCCCTCTTAAATGGTGAAATTGATATGGCGGTCCACTCCGCAAAGGATATGCCATCAATTCTGCCTTCAGGACTTCAAATAGGAGCGGTTTTGCCCCGCGCCGACGCAAGGGACGTCCTTGTAACCGTTTCTGGGGAGCGGCTTTCGGAGCTTGCGTCGGGTTCCGTCATAGGCACGGGAAGCCTGAGGCGTGAAATCCAGATAAAGAAGATAAATCCCTCTGTAAAAGTAAAACCAATACGTGGAAACATTAATACCCGCCTTAAAAAGCTTGAGAATAGAGAATATCAAGCTATTGTGCTTGCCATGGCAGGACTTGAGCGCATGGGTCTTGCGGATGGGGCATTTGGCCTTGATATATTCGATATTGACACCTTCCTCCCCGCACCTGGGCAGGGAATATTAGCAATAGAAGCAAGAGAGGGCGATATGCTTCATTATCTTGGCGCTGTAAACTGCCGTAGTGCGGAGGCTGCGCTTTGCGCTGAGCGTTCATTTTCCGAGCATATCGGCATAGGATGCAACGCTCCCGCTGGAGCGTATGCGGAAATTGAAGAAAACACCCTTTCACTCAATGCTTTTTTTGCTTACGGCGAAAATATAATCAGAGTGTATGGAGAAGGGAAAAAGGATGACGCCGCCTTGATAGGCAAAAATCTTGCCGAACAGGTTAAAAAAAAACTTGAATACAACATATGAATCAATAAACGCTCTTTGGGAAAGGACTATGCTATGTATCCCGTTATGCTGAACGTGAAAAACAAAATATGCACGATAGTCGGCGGAGGGAAAGTTGCTCTGCGCAAAGCGAAAGGACTTTTAAAAAGCGGAGCGTCAGTCCGCATTGTAAGCCCTAACATTGTCGGGGATTTTCGTGCTCTAAAAATCGAACATATAAGGGATGTTTATTCCACAAAACTTATCGAAGGCAGCTTTCTTGTCATAGCCGCAACAAATGATGAAAATGTAAACCGGAAAGTCTTGTCAGATGCTGGAAGGCTTGGGATTTTAGCGTCTTCGGCAAGTGATGCCGACTCATCCGACTTTATCCTCCCCGCCTCCGCAAATTGCGAAAACATACAAATTGCGGTTTCCACAAAAGGCAGCTTTCCCAAACTTGCACGCAGGATATGCAAAGAAATAGAAAAGCAGTACGCAATATATTCGGATATAGCCGATATTTTAGGCAGATACAGAAAAATCGTTTTGGAAAAAGTGCCTGAAGGGAATGTTATGGATAAACTGTTTGAGCTTTTTGCATCGGATTTTGCGGTAAATATCGCAAAAGAGCATGGAATAAGCGCATTTGAAAACTTTATTTCATTAGAGTGTGAAAAAGCTTTGAAAGGGGAATATAAAATCATGGAGAAAAAAGCCGTTTTAGTGATAAGCTTCGGAACGACACATACCGATACGCTTGAAAAAACAATTGGTGCTGTGGAGAAGGACATTGCGGAGGCTTTTGAAGGTTTTGAAATAAGACGCGCGTTTACAAGCAAAATGGTAATAGAAAAACTCAAAAAAGAAAGTAACGTAGCGGTTGACGATGTAAAATCCGCTCTCGACAGATTGTGTGCCGAGGGCTTTTCTGAAGTTATATGCCAAAGTACGCACATAATATGCGGGGAGGAATTTCATGATATGTGCAAGGCCGTTTCTGCTTTTTCTGATAAATTGTCCATAAAAGTCGGCATGCCGCTTCTGACTTCCTCAAATGACTATATGGATTTGGTTCATGCTCTTGCAGAGGCATTGCCAAAAGAAAAATTATGCCTTCTTATGGGTCATGGAACAAATCACCCTGCAAACTCCGCATATCCGGCACTTGACTATTATTTCAAACTCTTGGGATTTTCAAACGTTTATGTCGGGACTGTAGAAGGCTTTCCTGAATTTGATACCGTGCTTGAACTAATTCAAAAGGCTGAAGTTAAAAAAGCTCTCCTTATGCCGCTTATGCTGGTTGCGGGTGAACACGCAAAAAATGATATGGCAGGCGGTGAAAACTCTTGGAAAAGCCGGCTCGATGCACTCGGCTGGGAAACAGAATGCATTGTGAAGGGATTGGGAGAATATGAAGGTGTGAGAAAACTGTATGTAAAGCATGCAAAAGAAGCGTTATATACCGCCATAAAAAAATAATGAAAAGACTGCAATTTGTATTGTAATTTTTAGCTTTAAGTGGTAGAATTGTAGCGTCAATAAAAATTTGGAGGAAATAAAAATGATGCCCTTTAAACTCTCCGTAAAACATTTTTTATCCGCAATATTGGCGGCGGCGATTTTAACGGGTTGTGGAGGCAACAGCATGGAAAACAAGAACACAAATGAACTTAAAACTTATCTTTTGGGGAAAATCGACATCTCCGCATCAGGGAAAGGATGCAGAATGTGGCTTGGCGATATTGACGGCGACGGCAGGATGGAATTTGTCATGGTTCAGCCGGATACAGGCTTTGATGATAGATACTTTCCCCATTCGGTAGTCTGCGCAACCGCGTACAACCTCGAAGGCGAAATGCTCTGGCAGATAGGAAAGCCCGATCCGAACGTGACAGGAAGCGGCTCGGACATCCCAGCACAAATTTACGATATTGACAATGACGGCAATAATGAATTTTTGTGCGTAATGAATGACCAATTCTGCGTCTTTGACGGAAAAACGGGAACTCTCAAGAAAAAATATCCTATTCCCGACCAGCATGCTCATGACTGCATTATATTGGCCGATCTTGAGGGCAAGGGATATGCGGGCAACGTCATCTTAAAAAACCGCTATCACCAGCTTTGGGCTCTTGATTCGGATTTTAACGTAATGTGGACCTTTAAGGGAAATATAGGACATTATCCATGGCCTTACGATCTCGACGGTGACGGAAAGGAAGAGTTAATCGCAGGCTATACCGTCTTAAACGGCAAAGGCGAGACTCTGTGGACTATCCCCATGGACGATCATGCAGACTGCATCTGGGTGGGCGATTTGGATCAAGACCCGACAACAGGGCCTGCAGTGCTTGTCGGCGGACGTGATACCACCGCACATACATGGGACGGCAAGCTAATTTGGCGATTTACAGACACTGTGGAATCGCAAAATATCGCGATGGGCGATTTCAGACCCGAAATTAAGGGTACGGAAATCGGCGGGCTTGACCGTATTGACAGAAGCGGTCCCGACGGCAAGGATGGACTGTTTTTAGTAGACTCACAAGGAAATTCCCTCTACAAGGAGGACAGAAAAGTCCCCGGCTGGAGCACAATCGCAACCACTATACATAATTTTGACGGCAAAGGCTCCGATCACCTTCTTGCGTATCGCAGAAGCGGTCTTCCCGCTGCAATCTATGACGGATATATGAACCCCGTCTTTACCTTCCCGTTTGATGGGCACGTTATGTGGACAGATTTAATTGGCGACGGACAATCTCAAATTTTAATTTACTCCGATGACGAGGTTCAGATTTTCTCAGCTTCGGAAACGGATTTGTCAAAGGCGACAGTACCGTATACCCGTCCTCAGCCTAAGCGTCTTTATAACTGGACAAGATACTGGGGAAGCGAAATGGATCCGGCGCGCTATGCGGTAAATTACATCACCGGCGACTTCACCAACTCCGATGTGTTCGCATGGGCACAAAAATATGCGCAAAGCTCACCGTCAGATGCAAGTGATGAAATTAAAAGGGCTGATTTTGCAGTACTTTTGGTAAATGCGCTCAATCTGCATGCATATGAAACCAAAAATTTTGCGGACATAAAGAAAACTGATTACTTCTACGATGCAGTTGGTATTCTCAAAAAGCTTGGCATTGCACAGGCTTCAGATAATCTGTTTAAACCGAAGGATACCATAACCGCAGGTGATGCGGCTGATATGGCAGCAAAAGCTTCAGGCAAAAGCATAAGCGTTCAAGATATGAACAGTGGGTTGACAAAAGGCGAAGCGGCAAAAATAATTATGGCTTTAAAATAACGCTGAAGCGGAAAAATCGCTCTGATTTTTCCGCTTTTATATTGTGCTTTTTATGGAAATAATGTATAATGAGATGTGCAAAACTACATATCTTTTCAAACAAGCGATAGGAGATAAAAATGTTCAACATTGTTTTGGTAGAACCTGAGATTCCCCAAAATACTGGCAATATCGCTCGTACCTGCGCCGCTACCGGGTGCAAACTGCATATAGTGCGCCCGATGGGTTTTGAAATAGACGATAAAAAATTAAAGCGTGCAGGTCTTGACTATTGGCATCTGTTAGGGGTAAAATATTACGATAATTTAGACTGTTTTTTTGAAGAAACAAAAGGTGGCAGATACTTTTACTCCACCACAAAAGCCATCAAGACATACACGGATGTAAGCTTTTGCGAAGGTGACTATATTCTGTTCGGCAAGGAAACCAAGGGTCTTCCCGAAGAACTTTTGCATGGCAACAAAGACAGCTGCATTCGCATCCCAATGATTGGCGAAGCAAGAAGTCTTAATCTATCAAATGCCGTCGCAATTGTCGTCTATGAGGCCCTGCGCCAAACCGGCTTTGTGAATTTGAAAGAAAAAGGTCAACTGACAAAGTTCGAGTGGTGACAAGGACTATTTTACACGACGTTTAAAATTGCTTTTACATCATTTGTATATTTAGAAAGGCTGGTTCCATAAATATGGCTAAAATAAAAATTATAACAGACTCCGGCTCGGACATACCTAAAGATGTTGCCGAAAAATACAATATAACAGTTCTGCCGTATATGAGCGTGTTCGGCGAGAAAAGCTACCGTGCGGGCGTCGAACTTTCATCCTCGGAATTTTACCGTATGCTTGATGAAACGGGTATTATCCCCACGACCGCACAGACGCCATACCCGGAAATATACGAAGAAATGATGGACGGTGTAAAAAATTACGACAGCGTAATTATGCTCACACTGTCATCAAAGGCAAGCGGGCAGTATTCGACCATCAACATGATAAAAAAAGAAATTCTCGAACACGAAAACCCAAATGCCGATATTCACATTATCGACAGCAAAACATTTTCACTCGCCATAGCGCTTGCGGCAATATATGCATCAGAGCTTGCCCAAAGCGGCATGAGCGCTGCTGAAATTGCCGAAAAAACCAAGCAGTACCTTGACAAATGGGATGTATATTTCGTTGTTGACAATCTTTCATATTTGGAAAAGGGCGGACGAATTAACAAAGCAAGTGCGTTTGTCGGCACACTTTTGGATATAAAACCGGTACTTTCCATAAGAGATGGTCTAGTCGAGGCTGTGGACAAATTTCGCGGCAAGAAAAAGCTTGCCCAAAAGCTTATTGACAAAATAAAAGAAAATCCCAATTTCGACGCAGATAAATGCAGATTTGCCGTTGTTCATTCCGCAAACGAGGCTCTGGGAGAAGAAATGAAAGCATCTCTCACAAATGAATTTCAAAATGCGGAAATTGTTCTCTATAATGAACTTGGGCCCATTATAGGCACGCATACAGGACCGGGCATGGTGGGAGTATTTTTTGAAAAGAAATAGTTTGCAGGCTTCTGGCGCCTGGCATAACACAAGGAGGATAACATGAAATACATTGTAGTATTAGGCGACGGGATGGCGGATTATCCTGTGGAAAAACTAGGCAAAATGACGCCTCTTGAAGCAGCAAAAAAGCCAAATATGGATTATATGGCATCCCGCGGCGAGCTTGGCATGGTAAAGACAGTGCCAGACGGAATAAAGCCGGGAAGTGACGTTGCAAATTTGTCGGTTATGGGCTATGATCCGCAAAAATATTATACTGGGCGCTCCCCGCTTGAGGCGGCAAGCATAGGTGTGCCGCTTAAAGATGAGGATGTCACCTTCCGCTGCAATCTTGTTACATTATCCGATGAGAAAGAATATGAAAATAAAACCATGATAGATTACAGCAGCGGCGAAATTTCAACTGATGAAGCGAGAAAGCTGATTGAAGCTGTAAATGCTGAGCTTTGTACCGATGTGATTAAGTTTTACGCAGGTGTAAGCTATCGGCATCTGATGGTTTGGGAAAACGGCTCAACAGATGTTAATCTGACACCGCCTCACGATATTTCAGACAGAAAGATAGGAAATTATCTTCCAAACGGCGAAGGAGCAGATAAAATCCTTGAAATGATGAAAAAAAGTGAGCAAATTTTAAAAGAACACCCAATCAATAAAGAAAGAATTCAAGCTGGAAAAAATCCCGCCACATCCATCTGGATTTGGGGTGAAGGAAAGAAACCTGTATTAGACAGTTTTTACGGAAAATTTGGTATTAGAGGCAGCGTTATTTCCGCTGTGGATTTGATTAAGGGCATTGCAAAGTGCGCAAAAATGAAAAGCATTGATGTGGAAGGTGCAACCGGCAATATAGACACGAATTTTGACGGCAAGGCACGGGCGGCACTTTCAGAAATCACGGGCGACAGTGACTTTTTATACATACACGTTGAAGCTCCCGACGAGTGCGGGCACCGCGGAGAAATTGAGAATAAGATTAAAGCAATCGAACTGATTGACGAAAAGATAATTGGCTTTTTAAGAGAGAACCTGAAAAATATAGACTACAAGATGCTTATTCTGCCCGATCATCCGACCCCGCTTTCTTTGAAAACCCATGTATCGGACCCTGTGCCGTATGTGATTTATGACAGCAGAAAAGAATCGTTCTCAGACAGAACATACACTGAAAAACAAGCAAAAGAAACAGGAATATACCGTGACAAAGGTTTTGAACTTATGGGGTATTTTTTGGATAAAGTATGATAAATTCATTTAGGAACAGAGGGTTAGCTTGTGTTTGCATATTCAATAAAACACTCAAAATATGCTTTAAAATACAGGCTCTTTCTTACTTCCTTTGAACAAAGGCATTATCAAACTAAAGAAAGGATGGTGACTCGTCATAAAATTTAAAAGCGGACCTGCAAAAGTTATTCTTTTCTTTATACTTTTGATACTGCTTGGGGTATGTGTTTATTTTTCATTTCCCAAACTGATAGGTGCGGCAGGCTTTATCGTAAGAATATTTCTGCCGTTCATTTTGGGCTATATATTCTCTATAGCAGTCAATCCTCTCGTCAATTTTCTTCAAAAGCGGTTTGGCATAAAAAGAGGAATTTGTGCTATTTTGGTGCTTGTGATCACAATAGGAATTGTGGGTGGGGTTTTAACCGCAGTCGTATGGAAGGTTGTTGAACAAATCAAAATGCTTTATGAGCACTTCCCCGCAATTTATCAAAGCGCAAGCGACAGGCTGAAACATCTTTCAGAACGCTGGGCACTCATTTACGGCGGTTTGCCGCAAAATGTTCAGAATATATTCGCAGATTTCGGAACCGGTATTTCGGAGAGATTTTCCGTATTCATCGATGATAAGTCCTCGCCTGTAGTAAAGTATGCGGGCAATTTTGCCAAAAGCCTGCCGAGCATATTCATCGGCATTATTGCGTTTTTGCTGTCGTCTTTCTTTATGATATCAGATGCCGACAAAGTATCTGCCGCAGTAGGAAAACTGCTTCCCGAAGCTACAATCAAACGCTTTCGGGTTGTACGGCACGAAATTACTAAATATTTCGGCGGCTATGTTAAGGCACAGCTTACTATTATGAGTGTTGCATTTGTTATTATATTCACCGGACTTTCGATATTAAAAGTGGAATATGCCCTGCTTATAGCAATTGCTATTGCTGTGTTTGATGCCCTTCCATTTTTCGGAAGCGGCGCCGCACTCATTCCATGGGCGCTTATAAGTTTTGTCAACACTGAAATTTCAACAGGGATTGGGCTTTTAATCATTTATCTTTCCGTAATTTTTTCACGCCAGATGATAGAGCCTAAGATAGTCGGCAGCAGCATCGGAATGCATCCGCTTGTTACTCTTATGTCCATGTATGCGGGGTATAAAACCTTCAGCGTAGGAGGATTGATTTTAGGGCCTGTGTGTATGATGATTGCAATCAGCTTTTACAAGGCAGGAATTTTTGACGGTCTTATCCGCTTCTTAACTCACTTGAAAGAGTTTTTATTTATGCAGCTTAAAAGCTTGAAAAATATATTTGCATCCAATGACGGAGGGGAACATTAGTGAAAAAATTTTATATTACTACCGCTATTGCATATACATCTAAAAAGCCACACATAGGAAATACCTATGAGTGTATTTTGACCGACGCAATCGCACGATTTAAAAGGTATTCGGGCTATGACGTCTTCTTTTTGACAGGAACTGATGAGCATGGTCAGAAGATTCAGCAGCTCGCGGAAGCTGAAGGCATAACACCCAAAGAATATGTCGACAAAATTGCATCGCAAATTAAAGATATCGCCGATATGCTAAATATCAGCTATGATAAGTTTATACGAACCACGGACGATTATCATGTCACCGCGGTACAGAAAATATTTAAAAAGCTATATGAACAGGGTGATATTTACAAAAGTGAGTACGAGGGCTGGTACTGTACACCATGCGAATCGTTTTGGACTCAAACTCAGCTCGTGGATGGAAAATGCCCCGACTGCGGACGCGAAGTACAAAAAACCAAGGAAGAGGCTTACTTCTTAAAGCTTTCAAAATATCAGGACCGCTTAATGCGCCAC
>JAOAAV010000037.1 GCA_026418715.1 Clostridia bacterium | reverse complement strand
GTCATATTGCTTGCCCTCCACCCAAGGCTCAAGGTGAATAATCATGTTTATGCTTTCCGTGTCTTTGACTGCTCCAATACCGAAAATCTCCTTTACATCTATTATTCCAATTCCTCGAAGTTCTACAAAGTGTCTTATAATCTCAGGAGATGTGCCGACAAGTGTTCTGTCAGACACTCTCTTGATTTCCACGGCATCGTCCGCCACCAGACGATGTCCCCTCTTTACAAGCTCTATCGCCGTTTCACTTTTGCCTACGCCACTTTCACCTAAAATCAGAATGCCTTCACCGTATACCTCAACCAAAACGCCGTGTCTTGTTCTTCTGGGTGCAAGCTGTACGTTTAAAAAACTTATAAGTGCACTCATAAAGCTTGATGTGGGGCTTTCAGTTCTCAAAAGCATAACATCGTATTTCTCAGCAAGTGCAAGCATTTCGGGAAATACCTGCATTCCTCTTGTAATTACGAGTGCGGGAATTTTTTTTGAAAACAGCATTTCAAGCATTTCATACCGTTTCTCGCTTGAAAACTCCTCCAGATAAGTTATTTCTACTTTCCCTACAATCTGAATGCGATTATTGTCAAAATAATCAAAAAAACCTACAATCTGAAGCCCTGGTCTATTTACATCAGCGCTTGAAATCAATATATTGTCACAATCGGACGATGCATATATTTTCTCAAGCTGAAATTCCTCGATTACCTTGGAAATAGGTATGGTAAATTCGTTTTCCTTCATTATTTTGTCCATTCCTTCCGTATTTAGAAATGTAATGCTTATTTCAACCCATAACATATTTATTTTATTATACATTATTTAACGATAATTTGAAATACTTAATTTTAAAAATTTAAAAACCCTTGCATTTAAGCTGTATATTCTATAATTTTACCAAAGCATATTTGACTTAAATTCACAATTAATATATAATGTCTATAAAAAATAAAGGGGGCCTTCTCTTGAAAAAAGTAATGATTATATCCGCTCTTGTGGTTGCAGCTGCCATTGCCATTGCCGGCTGCCAATCTTTTCAGCGTTCCATAAAGGATTTAAATTCCGAAATTACTGGTTTAAACAGAAAGGTGAGCGTGTATGACCAAAACGGCAATCTCCTTCGCGAGTATACCGGCCGCATTGACATAGCGGAAAATGAATACGGAAACAAGGTCAAATTTGATATTAACGGGAAAAGAGTTATTCTGTACAACGCAATTGTAGTGGTAGAGGAGCAATAATGAAAAGCGGATTCCCATATTCAAATGATAACAAGAGATATCATACATGGAATTACCATCTGAATAAAAAATTCGGCTGCAAGGTGTTTAAAGTGCCGATAAACGCCGGCTTTACCTGCCCTAATATAGATGGTACAAAGGGCCTTGGAGGCTGTACGTACTGCTCCGCGTCAGGCAGCGGCGATTTTGCCGGAAATCCTGCAGACAGCGTTACAGAGCAGTTTCACAAAATAAAGGAAATGCTCCATAAAAAATGGCCCAATGCAAAATATATTCCATATTTTCAAGCTCATACAAACACTTACGCGCCCGTACACATATTAAGAGAACGTTTCGAGCCTGTGCTGTCACTTGAAAACGTGGTCGGCATAAGCATAGCAACAAGAGCGGATGCTCTTGGAGATGATGTTTTAGACTATTTGCAGGAGCTTAACAAACGTACCTATATGATTGTGGAATTGGGACTTCAGACTATATTTGACAAAACAGGTGAAGCTATTAACCGAGGTCATACCTATGCGGAATTTTTAGAAGGTTATCACAAACTGAAGGAGCGAAATATTAATATCTGCGTGCATTTGATTAACGGGCTTCCCGGTGAAACCAAGGATATGATGCTTAAGAGTGCAAGAGAGGTCGCAAAGCTTGAGCCTCATTGTGTAAAACTCCATTTGCTGCACGTTCTCAAAGGAACAAAAATCGTTCAAAAATATCTAAACAATGAGTTTCCCCTGCTTACATTGGAAGAATACGTTGACATAATATGCTGTCAATTAGAACTTTTCCCAGCAAAAACTATAATTCAGCGTCTGACAGGTGACGGCGGGCGGGACAGTCTGATAGGTCCTCTTTGGAGTTTGAAAAAATTTGTGGTTTTAAATGAAATCGACAAGGAGATGCAAAGACGGAATACTTTCCAAGGGGCTAAAAACCTGTGGTGAGCTTTTTCGGATGATTATAGATATATTTCGCACGTATTATAAAGAATATTGACAAAACTATCCCAAAATGCAATAATTATTTAGAAAAAAGAATGGAGATTTTGCTATGATATTTAAAATAGTTGGCGCAGCTATTGTTGCTGTCGGTGCGGTTATAAATTTTGGATACGCACCCATACTTAAAAAATTGCTTAAAATAGCCGAACCTACCCAGTCGCAGATCATAAAAACTAAATTTACAGGTCTTTTGGTCGCGATTGTCGGGGCATTGATGGTCTTTTTTCTTAGTTAAAATATAAAACAAGGAGGAAATTTTAATAAATGGAGGATAAAAACAACATTGCCAAAACGTATGACCCTAGTCAGGTTGAGGATAGATTGTATAAAAAATGGGTTGATGAAGGTTTTTTTCACGCAGAAGTAGATGAAAGAAAAAAGCCGTTTACAATAGTGATTCCGCCGCCGAATGTAACAGGTCAGCTTCATATGGGGCATGCGCTGGATGAAACTCTTCAGGATATTTTAATCCGATATAAGCGTATGCAAGGTTTTTCAGCATTATGGGTTCCCGGCACGGATCATGCCGGAATTGCGACGCAAATAAAGGTCGAAGAAATGCTGCGAAAAGAAGAGGGATTGACCCGTTATGATTTGGGCAGGGATAAGTTTTTAGAGCGTGTATGGGATTGGAAAAATAAGTACGGCAGCAGAATTGTCAATCAGCTTAAAAAATTAGGTTGCTCCTGCGATTGGGACAGGGAACGCTTTACTATGGATGAAGGCTGTTCAAAAGCAGTTCGTGAGGTTTTTGTAAATCTATACAACAAGGGACTTATCTATCAGGGCAGCAGAATTATCAACTGGTGTCCACATTGCATTACGGCACTGTCGGATGCTGAAGTAGAATACAGCGAGCAGGCAGGTCATTTTTGGCATATTAAGTATCCCGTAAAAGATTCCGATGAATTTGTCATTATCGCAACCACACGTCCTGAAACCTTGTTGGGCGATACTGCAGTTGCGGTAAATCCGGACGATGAAAGATATGCGCACCTTGTGGGCAAAACTTTGATTCTTCCATTGGTAAATCGTGAAATACCGGTCATTGCGGATAGTTACGTTGACAAGGAATTCGGAACAGGCTGCGTGAAAATCACCCCTGCTCACGATCCGAATGACTTTGAGGTAGGAGAAAGACACAAGCTTGAGAAAATCAAAGTCATGAACGATGATGCCACGATAAATCATTATGGCGGAAAATACGAGGGAATGGACAGATATGAGGCTAGAAAGGCTATAGTAGACGATCTTGACAAGCTCGGTCTTTTGGTCAAGGTCGAAAACCACGCACACAATGTAGGCGGCTGCTACCGCTGTGGTACTACGGTCGAACCTATAATTTCTAAGCAGTGGTTCGTCAGGATGAAGCCTCTGGCACAGCCGGCTATTGACGTTGTGAAGGAGCAAATTACAAAATTTGTGCCCGAGCGTTTCAGCAAAATATACATGAATTGGATGGAGAATGTTCTTGATTGGTGCATATCCCGTCAATTATGGTGGGGACACAGGATACCGGCATTCTACTGCGACAATTGCGGGGAAACCATCGTATCAAAAACAGATGTGGATGTTTGCCCGAAATGTGGAGGAAAAGTGCATCAGGACGAGGATGTTTTGGATACATGGTTTTCATCTGCGCTTTGGCCGTTTTCAACACTCGGCTGGCCCGAAAAAACACCCGAGCTTGATTATTTTTACCCTACAAGTGTACTTGTTACGGGTTATGATATCATTTTCTTCTGGGTTGCGAGAATGATTTTTTCTGCTCTTGAACATACGGGAAAAATTCCTTTTGAGCATGTGTTTATACATGGATTAGTGCGTGACAGCCAAGGCCGTAAAATGAGCAAATCTCTCGGAAATGGCATTGATCCGCTTGAAATCGTTGAAAAATATGGTGCTGATGCACTCCGTTTCACACTTGCAACAGGCAATTCCCCCGGAAATGACATGCGTTTTTATCTTGAAAGAGTGGAGGCAAGCCGCAATTTCGCAAATAAAATTTGGAATGCCTCGCGCTTCGTGTTGATGAATTTAACAATAACTGAAAACAAACTTCCGAAAAAAGACGAACTCCAGCTCGAAGATAAGTGGATTATCAGCAAGTATAATCGTCTTGTAAAAGAAGTAACTGACAATCTTGATAAATTTGAATTGGGCATTGCAGTATCGAAACTTTATGATTTTATCTGGAGCAGCTTCTGTGACTGGTATATTGAGCTTGTAAAGCCGAGATTGTTCGATCAAAACAACCCTACAAGAAATGTCGCAGAATATGTTCTCGTTTATGTGCTTTCCAATTCCATGAAGCTTTTGCATCCGTTTATGCCGTTTATCACGGAGGAAATATGGCAGCATCTTCCGCATGAAGGAAAAAGCATTATGATAAGCAGTTGGCCTGAATTTAGTGAAACGCTTGATTTTCCTGCCGATGAAAAAAATATGGAACAGATTATGGGAGCAATTGCCGCAATTCGTAACCGTCGTGCCGAGATGAATGTTCCTCCGTCGAAAAAAGCGAAGGTAATTATTGTGACGGAGCAAACTGAATTATTTAATCACGGAAAAACATTCTTTGAAAAACTTGCATCTTCCAGCGAAGTTATTGTGCAGCTTGATAAAACAAGCATTGATTCTAATGCGGTGAATATTGTTGTTGACGGTGCCGAAATTTTCATTCCGCTTGGTGACCTTGTTGACAAAGACAAGGAACTTGAGCGTTTAAACAAGGAAAAAAAGGACTTGGAAAGTGAAATAAAGCGCGTAGAAGGCAAGCTTGGCAATGAGGGCTTTATTTCAAAAGCTCCTCCTAAAATTATCGAAGAAGAAAGAGCTAAGGGCAAAAAATACAGAGCTATGCTGGACAAGGTGGAAAAAAACATCAAGCATCTTATGGAACAATAATTATTTGGGGATTGTGAGTGCGCAATCCCCAAAATATTATAAACTTTGGAAGTGATATTATTAACTACAACGAAGCCATCAATTATATTCATTCCACACCAAAATTCAACCGGATACTTGGAAATGATGTTTTGAAAAAGCTTCTGGAAAAATTGGGGAGCCCTCAAAAGAAGCTTTCATTTATCCATTTGGCAGGCACAAATGGCAAAGGTTCTACAGCCGCAATGATTTCCAATATCCTAAAAACAGAAGGGTACAAAACAGGACTTTTTACCTCGCCTTATATTGAGGTTTTTAATGAGCGTATTCAAATCAATAATGTAAATATTTCGGATGCAGATTTGGCGGAAATTGTAACCGAAATAAAAATGCACGTGGACACTATGGTTCAGGGTCCATCCGAGTTTGCGCTGATTACTGCCGCGGCATTTTTATATTTTTACAGACAAAACTGTGATTTTGTCGTTCTTGAAACAGGGATGGGCGGCAGATTAGATGCCACTAACGTAATTGAAGACAGTCTAATAAGCGTAATAACCTCCATAAGCCTCGATCATACTGCTTATTTAGGGGATACAATAGATAAAATAGCGAAAGAAAAATGCGGCATTATAAAAAAGAACGGTACGGTAGTTTCTGCTCCAATGCAAAATGAGCAGGCACTTGAAGTAATAAAAAACAGCTGCAGAGAAAAAAATGCGCAGCTTCTTATCCCCGAAATTCCCGATAAATTTGAAAACGGTAAATTTTATTACAAAGGCACTAAATACAGCCTTTCTCTAAAAGGGAATTATCAGCTATATAATGCTGTTACTGCTTTAGAGACTGTTTTTGCTCTTAAACAAAAGGGAATAAAAATTTCGGACAATAGTATAAAGCAGGGACTTTTCAATGCAAAATGGCTAGGGCGTTTTGAAACCATATCTGAAAATCCCACCATTATTATTGACGGCGCACATAACATAGGAGCTGTTCGAGAACTGAAAAAATCATTAAATAAAAAGCACATCACATTGGTGATGGCAATGATGGAAGATAAGAATCATACTGAATGTGTTCGTGAACTTGCAACAGTTTGCAATACATTCATTGCAACAGAAATCACCTTTCCACGGTGTCTGCCTGCAGAAAAGCTTGCACAGGATGCCAAAAGTTTCTGCAAAAAAGTCATAATTTGCAAAGATCCCATAGATGCCGTAAATTCAGCAATAGGTACGGCAAATCCTGAAGACATCATATGTGTGTGCGGTTCTTTATATTTGGTTGGCGAGATAAGAAAAAATTTTAGAAAGGATTATGAAGTATGATAAAACACATTGTAATGTGGAAGCTGCAAGAAGAAGGAAAAGCGGAAAATGCAATAAAAATCAAAGAAATTTTAGAAGGATTGAAATCAAAAATAAACGTCATAAGATTTATCGAAGTGGGAATAAACATTGAAAAATCAGAAGCTGCCTATGACATTGTTTTGGTAAGTGAATTTGAAAGCCAAAATGACTTGGAAAGCTATCAAATACACCCTGACCATAAGGCTGCGGGCGCTTTTATAAAAACAGTGGCAACAAACAGAGTAGTTGTCGATTATGAAGCATATACAATATAAGAAACCTCTGATTTTGTGAAATCAATTTTGGGAGAGTAATATGAAACATTTAGTTGATAAAATGTACGATTTCCATTTCCTCAGTAAGGATGAATTTATTAGCCTGATAGAACATCGCGACAAAGAATTGAGTGATTATATTTTTAAAAGAGCTTCATCGGTAAGCCATCAGATTTTTGGAAATAAAATTTTCATCAGAGGCTTGGTTGAATTTACTAATTATTGTAAAAATGATTGTTTTTACTGCGGAATAAGAAAGAGCAATAAAAATTGTGAACGTTATCATCTTTCGGACGAAGAGATTTTAGGCTGCTGCCAAACAGGATATTCGCTTGGATTTAGAACATTCGTCCTGCAAGGCGGTGAAGATGGTTCCTATAAAACCGATGATATCTGCCGAATTGTAGACAGTATCCGCAGAAAATACCCAGATTGTGCAATAACGCTTTCCATTGGCGAGAAAACTTATAAAGAGTATAAGCTTTTCTTTGATTATGGCGCCGACAGATACCTCCTTCGTCATGAAACCGCAAATGATGAGCATTACAGAAAACTTCACCCTGACAATATGTCGCTGGAGAACAGAAAACAATGCCTATATGCTTTAAAAGAAATCGGCTATCAGGTTGGAACAGGATTTATGGTTGGATCTCCTTTTCAAACAATTGAAAATATAGCAGAGGATTTGGAATTTATACAATCCTTTAGTCCTCACATGGTCGGAATTGGCCCTTTTATTCCTCACAAGGATACGATTTTTAAGAATGAAAAGCCAGGAAGTATAGAGCTTACATTGTTTTTAATAAGTATTTTAAGACTCATACTTCCAAAAGCATTAATTCCCGCCACTACCGCAGTCGGAACGTTAGATTCTAAGGGACGCGAAAAGGCAATTTTAGCGGGTGCCAATGTTTTAATGCCAAATTTGTCGCCTATAGGTGTCAGAAAAAAATATGCCTTGTACGATAATAAAATCTGTACTGGCGAGGAAGCGGCAGAATGTAAATCATGTCTGGAAAAACGTGTTGAGAGCATCGGATATCGGATCGTGGTTGATAGAGGAGATTATGGGCAAAGATAATCATCACAGTGTAATCCATATAATGGGAATATTTTTTAGGAACCATCCAAATTTAATTATAACAAAAAATAAGTTTATTTCCTGCGAAAAGGCGACACTATTATTTTCACAGATAAATTTGTTGTTGAATTAAATCGGAGGTTCCTTGAATTATGCATAAATTCCGTTCAATACTTCCCTAACATTTATTCATCCCTACCTTCTTTTCGACAAGGATTTACATGAACCATGCAATGCTTAACCTGCTTAAACTCGTTTTCTATTGCATCATGCACCTTTTGGGCTATTTCATGTGTTTCATTTAGTGATTTGTCTCCATCTGCAACAATTTCCACATCTACATATATTTTTGAGCCAAACAATCTGGTTTTAAAATTATCGATATTGATAACACCATCCTGTTCTAGCGCAAGCATCCGCATCTTTTCTTCCATCTGCTTATCACAGGCTGTGTCCGTCATTTTGCTAAGTGCATCCTTAAAGATATCAACTGCGGCCTTGCAAATGAAAATGCATATTACCACACCGGCTACTGGATCCAAAATTGGGAAGCCGATCTTCGAGCCTATTATCCCGGCAAATGACCCTATAGATGAGAACGCATCAGAGCGATGATGCCATGCATCTGCCATCAATGCACTTGAATTTATTTTTTTTGCCGCTGCCCTTGTATATCGGTACATCCACTCTTTTACTATAATGGATATTACCGAAGCAACAAGTGCAATAATTTTCGGAGTGTGAAGTTCAGGATAACCCTTGCCGGTTATTTTTTCTATGCCGTTTATGCCAATGCCGACTCCAACGGCAAATAATATTGCCGCCAAAATGATTGATGCCACACATTCGAGTCTTTCATGTCCATAAGGATGCTCCACATCCGATTCTTTCGCAGAAAAATGAAATCCTATCATGACCACGAACGTACTAAACACGTCAGAAGCCGAGTGAACCGCATCCGCAATCATAGCCTGTGAATTTCCTATAATTCCGGCCAAAAGCTTAAACAGCGATAAAATTATATTTTGTACTACCGTAACTGTTGAAACCCTCATTGCAAGTTTCTTTTCAAAATTAATCTGGTTTTCTTGTTCCATTGAGAATTACCCCCCACTTATTATTAAAATAGTCCTTACCGCAAATAATCACTCAGTCCCCATAAACCAAAAAAGGCATCTGTAGAACAAATAGTAAACTACTGTCCCACAGATGCCAATATCATCTGCTGTTACTCATCGTAACCCGGCCCCACGGATAAAAAATATCCATCGCCTGCTCAGTTTGTACTGTAGATTTATATGCAGTGCAAAGAGTATTGTCTTGATATTATATGCTTAATTTTTGTATATGTCAATACATTTTTCTGAAAATTGTGGTTTTTGAAAATTGTAGTTTTAAAATTAAGTTAAGTTTGCTACTTTTTCTGCTATATATCAAACGTATTACCTCGTTGAACTTTTAGTATCACATTATGTAAACGCTCCATATAATGATATTAATTAATAAATTTTGGAGTGTGTGTATATGTCCAGTTTCATACGTTTTATTAATAACAGCGACTATTGCGCCATTTGTGTTTTAAATGATGACAGCGTTTTATTTTCCGATATATTGCAGGGACAAATCACGCCATATGCGATTGTTTCGGAGGGTACAAGAAATGTTCTTGTCAAACAGAATAATGATAAAGACTTTTTATCACTAAAACTTTCTCTCGAAAAAAATGTCTACTACACTCTTGTTATAGATAACATCAAAATTGCTATGATTGAAGATTTAAAAACCACTCCCATTCCCATGTTCTCATACATACGTGCCGCTAATTTCAGTTTCCCGCAAAGGCTCAGCATCATGGGAAAAAATATGCTTTTTAAAGACATTCCTTACGGGAAAATCACATCGTATATGCCAATAATTTCCATGACACATAACCTAGCTTGCAGCAACAATTTCTCTTTGAGTTGCTTTTTCACCCCGTATACCAACTATACCATATATATGCTCAAAAATACCTTCCTGCTAACTCCAGATGGAAAATGCTGCAAAAGTACTGAAAAAACAATTTGAAACTATCGGCGGAAAATATAATTTATTAGATTTTTCGCCGGTAGCATCAAGTGTCGAAAGAATACTTTCACATAGTAAACCTTTTTTTAAGCTTTTCGAGTACAAGTCTTTCTATCCTAGAAACCTGCACCTGCGACACACCCACAAGCTTGGCAATTTCCGCTTGTGTCTTGCCTTTAAAATAACGAAAAACAATTATCTGTCTTTCCCTGGGAGTAAGAGAATCTAATATATTTTCCACTAAAACTTTATTGATAACTTCCTCCTCAGTGTCAGCCGAAGAAATCCTATCTAATATATTGCGATCTCCTTTATCGCTTACTGCCGAATATATTGAATCGGGAGGGACGCTGGCATCAAATGCCTGTATCAGCACATCCGCTTCTATTTTGCATTCTTCTGCTATTTCATTAATACTGGGCTCGTATCCGAACTGTCTTCGCAAACGTTCCTGAGCCTGATATCCTTTGATTGCTGCTTCCTTCAGGCTCCTGCTGACCTTAATAAGCCCATCATCACGCAAAAACCGCTTTATTTCACCCATAATCATCGGCACGGCATATGTAGAAAATTGAACTCCGTAATTTATGTCAAATTTTTTCACAGCTTTAATAAGTCCGATTGCTCCGATCTGAAAAAGGTCCTCCGCTTCATACCCTCGTCCTGAAAACTTCCTTACAATGCTCCACACAAGCCCCATGTTCTCTTCAATAAACATTTCCTCGGCTTCTTTATCCCCGTGCTGCGCTTTCTCCAAAAGTAAAGTATCAAGCATACTTTTCACCTGTCTTTGAGTGTTTTGGACATTTTAACCGTCGTGCCGCCGCCTAATACGCTTTCCACTTCAATTGAATCCATAAAGGTTTCCATTATCGTAAACCCCATTCCCGACCTTTCCATTTCAGGTTTTCCCGTAAAAAGCGGCTGCATTGCCTGTGTTATATCCTCTATTCCCTTCCCTCTGTCAGACACAATAAATTCGATTGTCCGTCCGTCTATCCTCCCTTCCAAACACACCATACCCGTGCTGTCCTCATAGCCGTGTATGATGGCATTTGTTACCGCCTCCGAAACGGCAGTTTTAATTTCCGATAATTCCTCAAGCGTGGGATCTAATATTGTGGCAAAAGCTGCCGCTACTGTACGTGCAAATCTTTCATTGTTTGATTTATTTAAAAATTCAAGCTTCATCATGTTATCCATATATTCTCACTCCTTTATACCATTTTTAATGCATTATCAAGCGTATTTGTAATTTTTATGATTTTATGTATTCCCGCCATTTCAATAATTCTGCGAACCTGTGGCTGTGGCGAAACAATAATTACGCTTCCGCCTAAAATTTTTACTATCTTGTACCGACCAATAATTACTCCAATTCCTGAACTGTCCATAAAGCTAAGATTTCGAAAATCAAATACTAGATTGATTGCATTGGTTCTTTTCAGTTCCTTATCGATAATCTCACGCACATTTTGGGCAATATGATGATCAAGCTCTTCTTCCATCTCCACAACCAACACGTGCATTTGTCCTATGAGTTTCATCCGCATAAAAAGCTCCTCCCTGCCGTATTCAAACTGCGGCTAAAAATTTTATAAAAACCTCTTTAAAAACAAAGGCTTGTCCTTAGAATTTATAAAATACCACCTTTTGTTTAAACTGATATTTTCATAAAAAACTCCCAACACCTTTGTGTAATATATTTCCATACTCGCAAATATATTTCCTTCAAAGAAAATTGGGAGGTTTTGTAGTTTTATTGGATTTTTATATCATTTTTCGACAATTGAAGTCACTTTCTGCTTGACGGCAAAACATAAGGCATACGGATATTCTCCCTGTCAAAAGCAATTTTAATTCTTTTTAAAAGTTCACGCTCTATAGCAAATTGCTCACCTGCCGCACATCTTGCAAACATTTTTAAAGCAATACCATTATCCCCCAATGAAGATACCCCAAGTACTTCAGGCACCGCCGACAATGTGCTTATTTCATCTTTTGCCTCCTTTGCAACCTGCTCCATCGCCCTCAATGCGGCATTTATATCTGATTCGTATACTATACGAACCTCAACAGTGACACCTCTCGTGCACCTTGAATGGTTAATAACCTTTGAAATGGATCCGTTAGGTATTGTAAACAGGTCACCAGAGATATTTTTAACAACCGTCGTACGTATGGTAATTTCATGAATTGTCCCCGTGAAACCCTCAATTGTAACCAATTCACCTACTGCGAATTGATTTTCCGAAAGTATAAAAAAACCTGCTATCGCATCCTTCACCAAACTTTGCGCACCAAAGCCCAAGGCTACGCCCGCTATGCCTGTCGCCGCAAGAAGAGATGTAGGATGCACATTAAACATAATCTCACTTATCTGCAAAGCGGCAAAAAAATAAATAAAAAATGAAACAAGCTTGCCAGAAACACGAAACAGTGTTTCCAACCTGTTTGTCATATCCTTTTTTCTTTTGATCGTACGCTTGATAAAGCTTTTGAAAACTTTTGAAAGAATTACCGCAATCAATGCAATAAAAACACTCTGAAACAATTTATTTTCAAACAAATGCGAGATAAAATCAATAATATTTTTCATTAAATCACCCCGTTACATATATTGTATCTGTCCCGCAAGAAGACACAGTCTATGTACAGAAAAAAACTCAACCGCAAAACCGTCGATATATTTTTCCATAGCCAAAATAACTGTATCAGGTTTTAAATTGTATATGCTTCCAGCCGCAAGACACATAGAAATAGTAACCATTTTCCCTTCTTTTTTATCTACATTCATGCTGTAAATATACGGTCTTATATTATCTTCTTTTTCTCCGCTCTTGCTTTTTTTCAATACTACAAGTTCATCATTTTTTAAAAATTCGTCAATATCAAAAGAAATGTCAAGCTTCAATTCAATATCTACCAAATATTTTGCTCTGTCTATTTTTGAAAAGTCCATTTCCTTTCCTTCTGCTTTTTTCACGTCCAAAATACAAAGTCCGTCGGGCAAAGAAGCGTTTAGCCTTTGTATTATTTCATCAGGAGAAAAATCTCCGTCAAAACCTATTTTCATGTATTCTCCCTCGCTCGTCACGCCTACAGACAAAGGAAGAGCAACTGTCATAATCGGATGAGGATTAAACCCCTGAGAATACACCATGGGCAATTTTGAACGACGCACCGCCCTTGAAAAAGTACGCATAAAATCCAAGTGTGAAATGTACTTTACAGCGTCCCCTTTGGCATATTTTAAAACATAGTTACTCATAACATACACCTCCGTTAAATACAGACGCTCCGCAGCCTGCACATTTTTCCCTGCAATTTGCGGTTGTAACAGCCTTCTTTGCTTTTTCGCTTTCTCTTATGAAAAATTCCTTTGAAACGCCAACATTTATATGATCCCACGGCAAAATTTCACTGTATTCCCTTTTCCTCATATTGTAAAAGTCAGGATTTATACCACACTCCTTAAAAATGCTCATCCATTTTTCAAAATCGAAATGCTCATCCCAACCATCAAACTTGCATCCTTTTTTTTGTGCGGCAATCAAAACTTCCCCTAAACGCCTATCCCCTCTTGCAAAAACTCCTTCCAAATAACTGGTTTTAGAATCGTGCCAGTTATATCGTATTTTTCGTGAAGTGATGGCTCCTTTGAGTCTTTTCTGCTTTTCAACAAGCATATCACGGGTATTTTGAGCCTCCCATTGAAAAGGAGTAAACGGCTTAGGTACAAAGCTTGACGTGCTTACTGTAATATTGATATTCTTCGCACGTTCATCCTTTGGAATATCAAAATAAACTCCAAGCACCTTTTGGGCAAGATGGGCAATTGCTTCCACATCCTCCATAGTTTCCGTGGGCAAGCCAATCATAAAATACAGCTTGACATTTGCCCAGCCTCCTCTAAACAGCATTTTTACAGAATCTAAAATATTTTCTTCGGTAATATTTTTATTAATAACATCGCGCAGACGCTGAGTGCCCGCCTCAGGGGCAAAAGTAATTCCGCTTTTTCTCACCTTCTGCACCTTATTCATAAGCTCCAAAGAAAAATTATCTATCCTCAATGAAGGAAGGGACAAACCTATTTTCTCCTTTTGAGTCAATTCCAAAAGAGCGTCAGTCAATTCCTTAAGACCCCTGTAATCGCTCGTACTCAAAGAGGAAAGCGAAATTTCATCATAGCCGCTGCTTGAAAGAAGCTTCTCTGAAAGACTTACCAAGGTCTGCACCTTTCTTTCCCTTACTGGACGATACACATATCCCGCCTGACAAAAACGACAGCCTCGTATGCAGCCTCTAAAAATCTCCAGCATAACCCTATCATGGATAATTTCACCAAAAGGGACAATAATACTCTCCGGCGCATATGCCTCATCAAAATCCCTCATGATACGCTTTGTAATAATCGGCTTTGCGTTTGGGTTGTTCGGGGTAAAGCTTTTTATTGTATTGTCTTCATTGTATTCAACATCATAAAATGACGGTACATATACTCCCTCTATTTTTGCAATTTCCTTGAGATATTTTTTTCTCTCCCCTTTGCCGTTTTGCTTCCACTGTATATAAACATCAGTGATTTCATTAATGATTTCTTCCCCTTCGCCCATCATGAAAAAGTCCACGATTTCTGCAAGCGGTTCAGGATTATAAGCGCAGGGACCTCCTGCGCACACAAAAGGATGATTTTCTGTTCTTTCGCTCGTACGAATCGGGATATCCGCCAAATCCAACATATTTACCACATTGCTGTAACTTAGCTCATATTGAAGTGTAAATGCCACAATATCAAAGTGAGTAATTTCATCCCCTGTTTCCAATGCAAATAACTTCATGTTCCTTTCGCGCATTTGCATCTCCATATCAGTCCACGGAGCAAATACACGTTCGCAATAAGTATCTTCCCTTTTATTTAAAATGTGATATAAAATTTTAATACCCAAATGTGACATAGCTATTTCATAAACATCGGGAAAACAAAAGGCAAACCTCACCTGTACCTGTGCGGGATTTTTTTTAACCGAATTTAATTCTCCCCCCGTGTACCGTGTTGGCTTTTGCACCCGTGCCAAAATCTTATCTTTCTCAGTAAAACTCATTTTTATAAAACTCCCCCGTAACTATTATATCTTGATCCTCCCACAAAAATAGGGCAGACACAAGGACTGCCCCACCACGGTCAATCAATATCAACTACATTTACAATCGGATTTTTATCCGCTTCCTTTTGCTCCTTTTTTTCACGTTTCTTTTCTTCATGCTTGCCGGATATATTCTTAAATATGCCATTTACCTTGTCAACCATCTCAGGGACAAGGTCAATAATCCTGTCAACCGGTGAAACGGCTCCATTTACCGGCAAAAGTCTGATGCTTCCATTTCCGACAACTAAAAATGCCACCGGCTTAATAGACGCACCGCCGCCGCAGCCGCCACCGAACATAGGTTTTTCAGTACTCTGATTAGCTGAAGCGTTTTTCCCCGAAAACTCACTTCCTCCTGCCCCAAAGCCAAAACCTACAGAGGATACAGGTATAATAATAGTTCCATCCTGCACCCTTACAGGCTCTCCGACAATCGTGTTCACATCCACCATAGCCTTTATATTGCTCATCGCAGTATCCATTAATCCCTGTATTGGATGGTCCGACATGATAATTACCCTCCTATTTTACGCTTACTTTTTTTGAAAATTTAAAATAAACCCTCATTATCTTAATTATCATAATGATAATATGCACATTTTTTATTTTCAATATACCTCGTACTCTCACTTCAAATCGAGGATCGTTAAAATATGGCTGTATATTTATATTCCAATCATTTACGAAAAACATATGATCCAAAACGGATACCGCATTATATGCAATGCCGTTAAATATACCGGTCATAATTCCGGTCGACATCGCATCAGTAAAACCGAAATCTAAATCAATATCTATCAGCTTTATCCGAACACCCTTTCGGGAAAGGAAATCAATCACATTGAAAACGTCTTCTCTTATTTCCTGAAATTTGTCTACATAGCCATCCATTTGGGATTTAAATTTTGCAAAGGAAAGTTTGTCTTCATTCTGATTTTTTTCCTGCTCCTTTTTCTTGCCTTTTTTCCTTGATTTTGCCCTTATAGTAATTCCTAAATACTCAATTTTTAATTTAAAATCATTATTTGCGGCGTCCCTTGTATATTCGATAACGATATACAAGGGAGAAAACAAAACAAACAAAAGCAGCATTGCTATAATGACAAAATACAACATATCCAAGCCCTCTTTCAAGCCTCCTGCTCGGTTATCGTCAGTTGCTCAAATTTTGCATACTCCTCCGGACGTTTTAAATCAATCGGGGGCAAATCCTTGACTGTTTTCAATCCAAAACAGCGCAAAAATACCTGCGTTGTTTCATATAAAACGGGACGGCCAGGAGCATCAAGTCTTCCCGCCTCATCAATCAAGCCTCTTTCAAGAAGACGGTTTATAGCGCCGTCACTGTTAACTCCTCGGATATGTTCAATTTGTCCTCTTGTGACAGGCTGCTTATACGCGATAATAGCAAGGGTTTCCATTGCGGCGTTGGAAAGAGCTTGTCTTCGCTGTTCGCCCAAAATTTCCCGAATATACTGATAATACATAGGTCTTGAGCAAATCTGATATCCATCGTCAATATCAATAATCATAAGTCCCCTCTCTTGAGTGTCATATTCATATCTTAGCAAAGCAACCGCTTCCCTTACCATTTCCTTAGAAACTCCCAGAGACTTTGCCATTACTGATATTTTGACCGCTTCCCCCGCTGCAAACAAAATCGCTTCTATTGCGCACTGAAGCTGTTTTGCCGTCATATTCTCATTCCTTTATTTTACTTTTATTATAAAATCCTTTTCTTTTTCGTTATAATCCGCCGATATTTTATCCAGCCTAATCATCTCAAGCACGGCTAAAAATGTGGCAATTTTTTCGGGCTTTGAATCACTTTTCAAAAATATATCTGAAAATGCTACCTTTTTTCTCTTTGATAATATTTTACATACCTTCTCCACCATATCCTCAATCGATACCTTCTCACGTCCAACGATTCCGTAAAAAGATCTTTTTGGCGAAGTCTGTCTTTCTTTTCTGCGTTCAATCACGTCATAGATGGCTTTGACAAGCTCAGATTTATCATGCATTCTGTCATATTCGGGAATAGGAAAATTGATTTTCTCAGGCAAACGAAAAACCATATCCCTCGACCAAAACTCAAATTCCCGAAGTGCCGCCGAGGCTTTTTTGTATATTTGATATTCCGCAAGACGCTGCGCCAAATCCTCACGCGGATCCTCCTCTGTTTCCGTCTCCGGCTTTGGCAAGAGCATTTTTGATTTAATATACAAAAGCTGTGCCGCCATCACTAAAAATTCACTCGAATTTTCAAGAACCATCTCATCCAAATACACAAGCGCATCTAGGTACTGATCTGTTATTTCGGCAATCGGAATATCATAAATACTCACCTTATTTTTCGTAATAAGATGCAAAAGCAAGTCTAACGGGCCCTCAAAAGTGTCCAGCTTATATAGAATTTTTTCCATAATTCACTATCCTTATACTTGCCTTCATGTTTTACAATATAAAACCCGCAAGAGCGGAAAATATGCCTGTAATAAGCTCATACACCCCGTTTATGCCAAAATACAGTATATTCTGAAGCGCTCCTGAAAGCGACAAAAATGCAATTAATATCATAGAATATCTTTCGTACTGCAGCATGGTATAATAAATTCTGTTTGGAAGGAACATACCCAGCACTTTAGCGCCGTCAAGAGGCGGAATGGGGATTAAATTAAACACCATAAACGAAATATTTCTATAAGCAAACAATTTCAAAACATATGCAAGCGTATCTATAAAACTTCCGCCTATTCCGGTAAAAACACTCAAAAAGTGCAATATAAACAGAAAAAATATTCCTGCAAAAGCCATGATAAAGTTTGAAATGGGACCAGCCGCCGCAACAAGCGCCATACCCGCCTTCCTATTTTTATAATACATCGGATTTACCATAACCGGCTTCGCCCAACCAAAACCCGTTGCAATCATCAAAAGCGTTCCCAACAAATCAAGATGCGCCATAGGATTGAGCGTAAGCCTTCCATCATTTGCGGGAGTGGGGTCGCCAAGTTTCGTCGATGCCCACGCATGCGCCAGCTCATGCCCCGACAGAGCGATAAGCGTAATTGGAACAAATATAACTATATCTTTAATGTTGAGACCTAAAAACATATTTTCCCCCCTTCAAATTTTGGGAAACAATAATCCATATGCATATATTATATTATTTTTCCTCTCCAAAGTAAAGTAAAATCTTTATCCTAAAAATTATTCATAATTTCTTATACGTTAAAATATAATGCAAATATATTCTATATATAAAAACAGGTGAACTGCCGTGATATTTATAACATTAAAACTTAAAAAAATACTAATAGCTGCTCTCATTATAGGAATAACGGTAATTGCCGCATTTTTTTATGCTTTTCCGCATATCAAGCTGCATAAAATTGCAAAAAAAGAACTGTCAATTATGGAAAAACTCCCTTTATCTACATCTGTTGAAGCTGAGTATTCAAACAGCAATGTAGCAGAGGAAAATAGTGAAGGATCTGAAGATCAGGATAAGAAATACATAAAATGGATTGACTTTAAAGTCTGCTACCCTGCCATGGAAAAGGCTTTGAGCCTTGATATTAAATCACACAATACCGAGCATCCACTAAACTGGATAGAGCTTTTGTCATATCTCAGTGCAAAATATGGCGGAGAATTTTCAAGATACAAAGAAAAGGACTTGGCAGAGCTGGTTAATAAGCTAAAAAGCGGAAGCACCATGCAGGAGCTTACATGCGACATGAAATATTACAACTACTATCTTGAGGCATATGGGGCAATTCTTGGACAATTTGTCGGTGAATACAGCGTTGAAGTGGAAAATAAAAACAATCCCGAAGAACCCATCTGGGAACAGCGCTACGGACTTAAGGTATTTAGCCCTATCGCAAGAGGGTACAGCTTTTCCGATTTTGACGATTTCGGCACAAAACGCTCATACGGCTACAAACGAAAACATTTGGGACATGATTTGATGGGAAGCGTTGGAACTCCCGTTATAGCTGTTGAAAGCGGGATCGTGGAAGCTTTGGGATGGAATCAATACGGCGGCTGGAGAATCGGCATACGCAGTTTTGATCAAAAAAGGTACTATTATTATGCTCATCTGCGCAAAAATCATCCATATAATTCCAATATAAAAGAAGGCAGCATCGTAAAAGCCGGCGATGTGATCGGATATCTTGGCATGACGGGATACAGTGTGAAAGAAAACGTAAATAATATTGATACCCCGCATTTGCATTTAGGATTGCAGATTATATTTGATGAAAGCCAAAAAGATGGAATAAACCAAATTTGGATTGACCTGTATGACATTGTAAAGCTTCTGCAAAAAAACAAAAGTGCCGTATATTATGATCCAAAAAGCAAGGATTTTTTCCGAAAATATGATTTTTCGGAACGCTTATTGCAAATGCAGGATTAAAAAACGGACGGTTTCACCGTCCGTTCCAGAGTGTCGACAAAGTCGACACTCTGACTCCTGTTGCTATGCAACAGGAGTTTTTTATTGATACGTATAGTAGCTATATATAAAATTGTCCAGATAATATTCATCCGCATATGAAGCAGAGCCGCTGCCAGTGTTTTGAGCAACCTGCCATCTGAATTTCAAACCGTTATATGTGGCGTTTGTAATTGTCGCCGACGCAGTTGAAAGAGGATTTGTCCTCTCTGTATCGGACTGTGCATATATGGTGGAGGTCATCGCCCCATTGTTGCAGGTTACCACTATCGTATACCATGTATTGAAACTTGCGTAATATGACGTAGCCAGGTCAATCAGCTTGAATCTTGGGGTATACATATGCGTTTCAAACTTGCAATACTCGTTGTTTGAGCTGTCGGTCAAATAAAGATACCCCTTAAAACTACCCGACACAATCTTTGCATCAAACGAAAACTGAAAA
>JAOAAV010000090.1 GCA_026418715.1 Clostridia bacterium | reverse complement strand
TCTCGGGCGGGCAGCAGCAGAGAATTTGTATTGCGCGTGCGCTTGCGGTAAATCCTGAGGTGCTTTTGATGGATGAGCCTACCAGTGCGTTGGATCCTATTTCAACAACCAAGATTGAGGATTTAATGAGTGACTTGAAAGAAAAATACACCATTGTGATTGTGACTCATAATATGCAGCAGGCGGCAAGAATATCGGATAAAACGGCATTTTTTCTTCACGGAGAAGTTATTGAATTTGCAAGTACCATAGATTTGTTTTCACATCCTAAAAATAAGAAAACCGAGGACCATATTACAGGGAGGTTTGGATAATGCGCAATAAGTTTGACAGAGAAATGGAAGATTTAAATACTGAAGTCAAGAAAATGGGGGCATTTATAGAGACGGCAATTTCCAGTTGTATGCAGGCCCTGAAAAATGATGACAAGGAATTGGCGCTTAATGTATATGAAAACGATTATGTGGCAAATGAACTTGAGCTGTCTATAGAGAGAAAATCGCTTCGCATTTTGCTGTCGGAACAGCCTGTGGCAAAGGATTTGAGAACCATATCAACTGCTTTGAAAATGATTACGGATATGGAACGTATTTGCGATCAGGCGGCGGATATTGCGGAGATTGTGCTCAATCTTGAAAAAAAAGAAGAATACTCTCCCAGCCTGCTGTATCAAATGGCAGAAAAGTGTGTAATTATGGTGAATAAGTCCATTGACTCTTTCCTGGCCGATGATCTGGATCTGGCTAAAGCGGTGATTGAGTCTGACGATGAGTTTGACAGACTTTTTGTGAAGGTGCACGGCGAACTTGTGGATGAGATTGTAAAAGCTCCGCAGGAGTCGGGCCGTTTTTTAGACTATTTTATGATAGCAAAATATTTGGAGCGCATAGGCGATCATGCTCAGAATATTGCCGAATGGGTGATATTTAGCATTACGGGAGAACATAAGAACATACGAATATTATAAGAGGTGAGAATATGCCGCTTATTTATATAGTGGAGGATGATGAGAATATAGCGGAACTGATTTCGGCGACACTTGGCGCAACGCTTTATGAAACGGCGGTTTGTCCTGATTATGAGGCATTGAAGCAGGCTATAAAGACCAGAACACCGGATTTGATTTTATTGGATATCATGCTTCCCCAGAAAAACGGTTTTGATATTTTGCAGGATTTGAAAGCAAGTACGGCGACGGGGGATATCCCCGTAATTTTTCTTTCGGCGAAGGGGACGGAGCTTGATAAAGTGAAGGGGCTTGACCTCGGCGCAGAGGATTACATTACAAAGCCTTTTGGTGTCCTTGAATTGCAGGCAAGAGTGAAGGCTGCACTTAGGAGAAAACCCGTCGAAGAAAATAAGGTGAGGATATTTGATTTGGAGATAGATTTTTCCGCTCGTGAAATTTTCAGAGGCAGTGAATTAATCAAGCTGACGTTTAAAGAATTTGAACTATTGGAATTTTTGTATCATCATGCGGGTAAGGTAATAAGCAGAGAGCAGCTTTTAGACAATATATGGGGATACAGCTACGACGGAGATACCACAAGAACCGTTGATATGCATATACGCTCATTAAGGCAAAAGCTTGGTGATAATGCTGAAAATTCAAAATATATCGAAACCGTAAGAGGCTATGGGTATAAGATGAAGAGGGGAAACGGAGCATGAAGAGTTATATTAAGACTACATATTTTATCAGTTTCCTTGTTGTGACCGTAACTATTGTTACGGTTTCTTTGGCTTTATTCGCAAATATGCAAATTGCAAATACGAAAAGGAATTTGAAAAGTCTTGCCCAAACTGTGAAAATCAGTAAGATTCCAATAGGGACGGACTATGACGTATTTGCCAAAAATCTTGCCGAAGCAGACGGATCATTGCGGGTGACAATAATAAATTCGGATGGAATTGTTTTGGGTGATAGTTATGCAGATAAAAATAAAATGCAAAACCATGGAAACAGGAGGGAGGTTATACAGGCCCTTGAGGCTGGAGCAGGAGAAGATATAAGAAAAAGCGAAACTGTAGGATTAAAGACGGTATATTCTGCTGTAAAACTGGATGACGGAGTCGTTTTAAGGCTTGCATACCCGCTTTCAGGAGTATTTGACTACCTGAAAAATATTATGCCTCTCATTATTGTTTTGTGTATCGCCATATTGATTTTAATAAATATATTTGCGAAGCGTTTTTCTGACAAACTTCTCTATCCGCTTTTGAGAATTCATGAAATGCTTGAAGGGAAAATTGGTGAATCCGACAAGGTACGATATTCTTTCCCCGAAACAGAATCGATTTTGTCAAACATTGATTATCTGATAAAAAAGCTCAATTATGACTTTGAAGAAATAATAAAAACCCAAAAGATGCGCACGGATTTTGTTGCAAATGTGTCTCATGAGCTAAAATCCCCGCTTACATCAATTAAGGGGTTTGCGGAGCTTATGTATTCGGGAATGATTTTATCGGAGGATAAAAAGAAGGATTATTTAAAACGCATTGTTAAGGAAAGCGACAGGTTGCTTGATATAATTAATGATATTATTAATCTTTCGGAGGTTGAAAGCAAGAAGGCTGAGAATGTTGTAAGAGAGAACATTAATTTGAAAAATGTAGTGCTTGATGTTTTCAAGGCGCTTGAAATGCTTGCGGAAAGCAAAAAGATTACACTTTCAGTGTCAGGGGAAGCGAGTGTTTTTGCAAATCTTAAAGAGATTTGGGAAATGGTATACAACTTAGTGGATAATGCAATAAAATACGGGACGGATAGCGGTTATGTAAAAATATTGCTAAAACAAACAGACGGCATAAGTGTTATTGAGGTAAAGGACAACGGAATAGGAATCCCGAAGGAGCATATAAACAGAGTTTTTGAAAGATTTTATCGTGTGGATAAATCGCATAGCAGAAAAAGCGGAGGAACAGGACTTGGGCTTTCTATTGTGAAAAACGTGGCGGTAAAATACGGTGGAAATGTTGCCGTAAAAAGCGAAGAGGGCAAGGGGAGCACATTTGTAATAAAATTTCCAAATTCGTTGTAAAAAAACTTAGGGAAACAAAAGGTCAGAAACCTATGGATTTCTGACCTTTTGTTATGAAAACTTTATTTTGCATGGATGACATTTGAGATCCTTTTATATAATACCATAGTAAATAATGATATAATGGATGCTTTTATGATATTAAACGGAGCAACTCCGTAAATAAGATATGTCGTTGTGCTGTTAATCAGAGGGTTTGCCTTGCCGCACAATTCCAAAATTTTCTCAAGGGGCATCATTTTTGAATAAAACGGAATCAGAATAAATTTATTAGCAAGAGTCCCAACTAAAGTCATAGCAACTATGCCTGCGAGCATTCCGAGTATTGCACCTTTGCGGCTTTTGTGTTTTTTATAAATGAGCGAAGCGGGAAGAGCGAGAGAAATTGCTGTCAAAAAGTCTGCAAGTTCTCCTATACCACCCGTTTTCGTGTTCAGCAAATGAATAAGATCCTTAATAAGAACAATAACAAATCCCATGGCGGGTCCAAAAGCGAATGAACCGATTAAAACGGGAACGTTGCTGAAATCAACTTTCAAAAAAGGCGGCATGAACGGAATGGGAAATTCCAAGACCATCATAAGGATAACGGAAATCCCTGCGAGAATTCCGGCTCTTGTAAGAGTATGTGCGGACAACACCTTGTGAGAATTCAGATTTGTTTGCATAAAATACATCTCCTTTAAAATTATGATAAAATGTATCTTTGCAAGGGTAAATAAAAAAACTCTGAGAATGCAAAAATTCTCAGAGCAAAACCAGCTACCTTCTTTCATCCGGACTTTAATGCCGCATCGCAGCATAACCGTTGGTTTTGGAGTTTCACCAAATCAACCCTCGAAAAAGCGAAGGCTCGCGGACTTTACCGCCAGTAGGGAATTCCACCCTGCCCTGAAGATACATTCAAGCGTAATTATACACCTTATTGTATTATAATGCAATAGCAAGTTTAAAATTCATCTGATTTTATTAAATCTGACTTATAATTTGAATTATATCCGTTATTTTTATGGTATGTTTTTCTATAATATGGCTTTGAATTTTTAGGAGCAATCACTACCTTTCTGTACGGTTCATCGCCGACGCTGTAAGTGGTTACTGCAGCATTGGACTGCAAATTGGCATGAATTATGCGTCTTTCATAAGGATTCATTGGTTCGAGTGTATACTTCCTTCCGCTTTTGGCGACCTTGTCCGCCAATCTGTTTGACAATGACAAAAGTGATTCCGTACGCTTTTCACGATAATTTTCCGTATCCAAAGCTACTTTTACATAGTCTTTTGACTCATGATTTACAATCAGCGACGTCAAATACTGAAGAGCGTCTAACGTGTCCCCGCGTTTGCCTATGATAATGCCCATATCGTCGCCTTCCAAATTGATATTCAAACTTTCTCCGGTCATATCCGTATGAATATCAACTTCCATGTTCATTGCTCTAAAAATATCTCCCAAAAACTTTTTTGCAGCAAAAACCGAAGGCTCTTTAACAGTTACGCGAACCCTTGCATCCTTTGATCCTAACCCCAAAAATCCCTTTGAACCCTCGTCTAATACTTCAATTATAGCTTCATTTTCCGAAACGCCAAGTTCGTCAAGTGCAAGAGCGGTAGCCTCTTCAACGCTTTTTGCGTTTTTTTCTGTTTGATTCGGGAACTTTGACATCTATTTCATCCTCCTTACGATCGAAATACTTATTTAAAAAATACTGCTGAGCAATCTGAACAACATTTGCTATAATCCAATAAAGACCTATTCCGGATGGGAAAGTAAGGGTAAAGAAACCTGTCATAGCAGGCATCATCATACTCATTGATTTTGTCATTTGCACAGCCGGATTATCTTCGTCCTTTTCGTTGGCAGGCTTTGTTTGCGCTTGCGAAAGTTTCATGGAAACCCAAGTAGTTGCAATTGCAACGATTGGGATAAGCAACAACAAAAGCGTTCCCAAATCATCAAACTTTCCGGTAAGAAGATTTGAAATTGCCATAGTAGGGACATTGGACAAATTCATACCAAAGAAATTAAAATTGATTACCCAAGCATCAGAGGCGCCGTTTAGTTTTTCGCTCCATGTGGAAAGCTGTATTTGTGAAGTATTTGCAAGCTGTTCCATGGTTGCGCTGCTAAGTCTGCCGATTACGTTTGGGAACTGTTCTATCATTCTTTGTTGTATGTCAATGACTTTATTAATTGCAGCTTCCGAATTAAAATTTACCCCGATGAGGAAAGAAAGCGGTTTTTGAATAACTTGATAGAGCCCGATTAAAATAGGCATCTGCACCAGCATAGGCAGACAGCCACCGCTCATGCTCACATCGTTTTCTTTATATAATTTCATCATCTCAAGCTGCAGCTTTTCCTTGTCGTTTGCGTATTTTTTCTGAAGCTCGGCAAGAGCCGGCTGAAGCTTCTGCTGTTTTTTCATGGATTTTTGGGATTTTACAGTGAGCGGCAGCAAAACAAGCTTAATAATTACGGTAAATATGATAATAGCCAAGCCGTAATTTTGCACATATTTGTAAATCATATTGATCAAGAAGCCTAATGGCTTGGTTATAAGCAATGAAAATAAGTCCATGAGTTCCTCCTGTTATTTAAGCGGATCGTAGCCGCCTTTGTGAAAGGGATGGCATTTTAATATACGGCGAAATGCCAGATATGACCCTTTTAACGCCCCATACTTTTCTACGGCGAAAAGTGCATACTCCGAACATGTTGGGATAAACCGGCAACACGGGGCACCTTTGTATGGAGAAATATATTTTCTGTAACATTTTATAATAAATAAGAGTATCTTTTTCATAGTGTCGTCCCATTCCTGCAAAACGCATAAGCATCGAATTCGATTAAAGTTCTTGCCATACAGTCTTTGCAAAGCCTTTCAATCTAAAAGCTCCAATTTTCTCAATACATACTCCACATCACGGCTTATTTGGAAATATGTTTTCCCCACGGCACGTCCTCTTGATACAATAACAATATCGTATCCCTTTTTCAATCTATCCTCCAAAAGCCGATAACTCTCACGTATAAGACGCTTTGCCCTGTTGCGCAATACCGCATTTCCTATTGATTTGCCTGCAGTAATTCCAAGTCTGTTATAATTCAAGCGGTTTTTCATGAAATATATGGCGACGTAACCACCCGCGCAATTTTTTCCTCTGGCATATAATCTTTTAAAATCTCGGTTTAAATTTAATGCTTGCGTATCCTTCATAAAATACTCCGATAAATAACCTCATACCGTACGTTAAGCGCGCGATAACATAAAAGGCAAAAAGCAGAGGACTACCTGCCCCGTCACTTCTTGCCTCGCACTACGCCATATCCATACCGACCTAAAACTATGCAGACAATTTCTTTCTGCCCTTTCGTCTTCTGTTTGCCAATACTTTTCTGCCGGAAGAATTCTTCATTCTTTTTCTAAAACCATGCTCTTTTTTTCTCTGGCGTTTTTTTGGTTGATATGTTCTGAGCATTTGAACACCTCCTAAGAAAGTTCTAAATTCCGGTTCTCTTACATACGCAAATCAAATGTCACAACTATATGCAAAACCTTAAAAAACACAACATCGCATATAAAAACAACACAAAATACGCACCGGAACACCAGAATAATTATATAGGGATTTTTTTATATTGTCAAGCTTTTTATTTTTATTTATCAATTTTTAACAATTACAGCAGCACGGAAACAGTTACTTAGCACTTATGAGGAGATTTTCAAGTTCTTCCTTTGAAAAATCATAGGAATTGTCGCAAAACTGGCAGGTAAGTTCTGCGTGTCCCTGCTCGTTTATTATTGACAAAATTTCTTGTTTGCCTATTGATATAATAGCTTTTTCCATACGCTCCTTCGTGCAGGGACAAAAATATTCAGGCAAAATTTTCTTGTTTTCTATCAATAAGTCGAAGCCTTCAGCCACTTTGAACAAGATATCCTCCGCAGTCATTCCCGAACGGAGCATTGAAGTAACCGATGGCAGCATTTTTATGGATTTTTCCAGCCTTTCCGCAGTTTCTTCGCTTGCCTCTGGCATCAATTGAAGCATAAAGCCTCCCGAGCAAATCACACTGCCATCGGTATCTACGAGTACGCCGAGCCCGATTGACGTCGGTATCTGTTCGCTGATTGCATAATAGTATGTCAGATCATCGGCAATCTCGCCGGTGACGATCGGCACTTGACCCGAGTAAGGCTCCTTCATTCCCAAATCACGAATTACACTCAATCTGCCTTTCCCGACACCTTTGCCAACATCAAGTTTGCCTTTACTGTTTGGCGGCAATTCTAAAAAGGGGTTGACGGTGTAACCGCGGACGCGGGAATTGCTGTCTGCTACTGCTACAATGCTGCCAAGCGGACCGTCTCCAATAAATTGTATGGTTAAGCTGTCCGTTTCGTTTTTTAATGTCGCACCCATCATTGCGGCTGCGGTGAGAGTTCTGCCAAGGGCGGCGGTGGCCAATGGGTAGCTGTGGTGAATTTGTCTTGCTTTTTCGGTTAATTTTGTAGTAACCGCCGTAAATATTCGGATACTTCCGTCCATGCTTGTTCCTCTTATGATTATGTCAGACATTTTATCTTTATCCTCACTTTTTTATTGAAGTGTTACCATAATTTTATACTGCTCATGCAGTGAAACATTTCCAGGAGTTGTTATATCAAGAACAACCTCGTGGGTGCCTTTGTCGAGATTTGAAAGGTCTGCGGCTGCGGTTATGAAGGAAGGGTTTAATTTTTCACCGTCGCCTGTGACCATAATGTCAATCTGTCGTACGGAAGAAACAACGGTCATATTTGAAGGGGTGTTCTTAAATGCAATCGGAATTGTCAGTATGCGTGTTTCCTTTCGTTTTATATCTGCCTTAACCGTCACGGAGGAAACATCCTTTGAGTATGCGCAATCGGGGATTACAAGAGGCAGCGACAGTTCTACGCCGTCGGCAGGCGCTGTATGAGAGGGGAACAAAGCCGTAAGTTTTGTCACTTCATCATACTTATCCTCTAAAATTCCAATATTGACAGATTGCGGCGTTATGCTCTTTAAGTCAATAATATAATCTTTTGTGAGAAAATCGGGATATTCAATTTCTACAGGAAGTGTTTTGGCGAGATACACCGTATTTGACACAACTATCCCACCGGATGTTTGAGCCTTAATATTTCGTGTTGATTCTATCTCATAGTTATTTTTATCAATAAAAGAATAACTATATCCGCTTATTTCGTTTTCTTTTATCTGAGAAACATCCACTGTCACCTGAGCATAGTCAATATTTTCAACAAATGATTTTGCACCCGAAACAGCTATGGTATCTTCCTCTGAGACAGATTTAATAAGGTACTCCTTATTTGTTCCCGTCTGTTTTACGACAACAGGCACATCTTTTTTCACAAGCGGCTCGATTGTTATCGTTAAATTATCTGTCTTCTTTTTTGTAAGCTTAACTGAATTAATAGGGATATCGACAGTTATGGGAACGTCATAGACGCCTTCTTCTTCGATTGAAGAAAGGTCGATTCTTGCGTGAATTTTTTTCATGACATTGAACAAATCATTGCGGGTTCCTTCAAGCACAACCGAAACCACAGGAATTTTATTTGAGTAAATCGGCGTCAATTCCTTATCTTCAAGGGATTTGACGTTTACATATTCAACGGGGATATTTTTTAAGGTTACGCTTATGACGGGATTTACGGTATACGCAATGATAAACCATAGAACAACTGCAACTCCCGCAGATAATATTTGAAGCACAATCTTGCTGTCTAATACCTTTTTCATTTGTTTATCACCCTCCAAAACTTTATTTTGTCAAGGGCGTCGGGAGGATTTTTTTTGCTGAGAGTTTTAGATAGAGCTTTTTTCAGAGGTTCGCCCGATATATTGCGTGTTAGAGTTCCGTTTACGGCTATGGATATTTTCCCTGTTTCTTCGCTTACAACCAAGACAACCGCATCGGATGCCTCAGAAATGCCGAGAGCCGCGCGATGGCGTGTACCTAATTCACGAGCCAGATTATTATTGGACGTAAGTGGCAGAAGACAGCCCGCATTCATTATTTTGTTTTCGCGGATTATAACAGCACCGTCATGAAGCGGGGTATTTGGAGAAAATATATTCTCTAAAAGTCCAGCACTGACATCAGCATTCAAAACAATGCCTGTAGTCATGATTTCACCGAGTTTGGTGTCTCTTTCCAAAACAATCAGGGCGCCCGTCTTAGATTTTGACATATTGGCGGTAGCTTCGACAATTTCATTTATCGTTTTTGAAATGACTTCGTCAGATATTGGATTTGCCGCAAAATCCATCAGCTTCCCTACCTTTGAACGCCCCATTCTTTCAAGAATACTGCGAAGCTCCGGCTGGAAAATTACTACAATGGCAAACATACCCACCTGCATAGCGGCCTGAAGGATATAATTGAGAGCCGTAAGATGAAACCAAATGCTAAGCTGCAAAATCAGAAAAAGTATGGCGATACCCTTTACAAGCTGTGCTGCACGTGTTTCACGAATCAGGCGAAAAAGATTATACACCAATATGGCAACAATTGCCATATCTATAATATCGGTGGGTCTGAAAAGTTGGATGTAACGGGTTATATAGTCAATCAATGTGCTCATTTATTCGACAAATCCTTTCTGCGGATAAACATAACGGCCTTTTTTTCATTATACAATACAAGTGCGTATTTTTCCAGTTGTTTTTTGTTACAATCGTGTAATTATTTTGCATGCACACACTTAACATATGGATTTTCACTATACAATCTAATCAATAACGGAAAATTCCATACGCATATTTGTGAATTGCAATAAAAAAATGCGCCGTTGGGTGCATTTTTTTATTGTGGCATATCATTGCCGTTTTCTTAGTTATTTTTTCTATCTATCCTATACTTTTTCATAATTTACGATAATTTTATGATTTTGTGCCTCTACGGCGCTAAATTGTTTCATTATATCGCTTTCTGTGGCAGACGAGTTGTCGTGATACCAGATTCTTTGAAAAAAATATTTTTGGAGATATTTTTATTTTAAAATAAAGCCATGTCTTGCGTACAACTCATTTCTCACAAGCCTTGACGTATCCTTGCGGTGTGAGTGCACAAATTTATCTGTAAAGATGATTTTGTTGGAAGGATAAAGGTAGGTACTGTCTTTGACGCTTTTTGTAGGCAACAGAGTAGGTGCTGCAGTAGGCTTGGATGTTGCAATTATCATTGCCTCAACTGCGGGCTGCTCTGTGGGAGTTTCATATGGTGCAGGTTTATCACTGCCCATGATTCCGATTTTATAACCATATCATAGGCAACGGTACCGTTACTCACTATGCCCATCTGTTTGTTAGTATTGCAGAGTGCAACATATCTATTATAAACTTAAACAAAATTTTATTTAGCGTAATGATATTGAAATTTGCCCAGTTTATTGTTAAAATAATTCCATGATATTGGAATATATGGAGCAAATATCCGTTGGTTATAGAAATTATGGGATTTACTCATTGATATAAAAATGAAAAAAGATTTGCGTATTGCAACTGCATTGAATGCTTTTTCCATCGTTAAGCTTGTAAACAATCAAAATATTAGTACAGATACATTGATTAGAGTATGCAAATCTTTAAATTTTGATATTTCTGATATCATGGAAATTGTGAAAGAAATATCAGATAAAAGGAGGTTATCGTTATGGGTTTAAGAATGCGCAAGAGCATAACCATCTGCAAAGGCGTACGCATATAAATTTCGGAAAGACGGGTACGAGTCTGAGTTTTGGAACAAGAGGGCTTAGACACACAATACATTCAAGCGGCCGAAAAATTTCATCGATTGGCATACCAGGAACAGGGATTTCGTATGTAACTTCTTCAAGTGGCAAGAAACAGGCATCGTCAAGATATCTTTCAAGCGGATATCGTTTGCAAGCGCAAATCCAACGGCAGCAAGAAAAATATAATAAGTTGCAGCAAAATTCATCTATGGTTGGGGAATATGAGAGCTTTGTGAAATCGATTAAAACTATCCATACAATATGTGACGATGAAATAAATTGGAGTCACATAAACTCGATAAAAGAACCTTTTAATCCTAATGAAATGGGACCGCGTCAAGTGGCAGCTATTCGAGCCCTTGATAACTTCAAACCAAACTTGATTCAAAAAGTTATTAAATCAGGTGCAGAGAGAAAAAAGGCTTCACTCGCTAAAGCTGTAGAGAAGGCTGAGGCTGAGGACAGAGCCGAATACGAGGAGTGGAAAAACTTAAATCTCTTGTCCCAGAGGATTTTAGCGGGCGACATTGATGCTTATTTTGAAGTCATCAACGAAATGAACCCGTTGGATGACCTTCTGGAGTATGGAAGCGATTTTGAATTTGGTGCAGATATAAGTACGGCGATGGAAGTAGAATTCAGAGTAAAATCTGAACAGATTGTTCCGACATTTTCAATGTCCTTAACGCAAACAGGAAAGCTGTCAAAAAAGGATCTCACAAAAACAGCATACTATGGGCTAGTACAGGATTACGTATGTAGCTGCGCACTCCGTATCGCAAGAGATATGTTTGCACTGTTGCCTCTTGAGATAGTTGTCATTCACGCAGTCGATAATGTCTTAAACGGAGAGACTGGACATCACGAAAACGCAACGATTTTATCTGTTGTTTTTGAGCGTGACGCACTAAATAGACTGAATTTTGTAAATATAGATCCTTCCGATGCTATGAATAATTTTAGATACAATATGAAATTTCTTAAAACTTCGGGATTTAAGCCGGTTGAAAGAATTGCAAATTACTAAGTGGGAGGCTTTTGAGACTATCCATGAGAAGGCATTTACGGAATGTTTTATAAACAAACAGGCTTTGCGTCTGAGTAGTGGAATTATTTCAACTCAGATCTTTCAATAATCGAATCTGACGATATGGGGGGAGGTGTAATCATGAGTAAACTAAAGAATTTACTGGGTAAGAAAGAATCAAACGCTGATTCAGGAACATAGGTTATTGACAAACGAAATAAGAAAAAAGATATGACGTTAAAAGTATTTGGTGGGATATGTGTAGCTTTATTTACTGTAGCAATGATTTTCAGTTCAACACCCATTGTAAATACGGTAAATACTGCTAAAAGGACTTTGCCCATAATGTATCTACATCATTATTTGCAGACTATATTGCTTGCAAAGGATGAAAATATGGGCCAGGAGGACTATTCAACAACCCACAAATACGACTAAAACGATACTAAGATTTGGGTTTGGGACTATTGAGCAGGGGATGGAGATTACGTTCAGGTTTTGGTAAACGGCGCATATATTTGTGGCACTTTTATGGTAAAGCAAGCCTATAAAAATGACCATGCATACAGTTGGTTAAGCCAAAATAAAAGGAACCATAGACGGTGGCTGCGGTATTACTTACGTAGTTAGATATGATTCAAATGGCATAAACTACTTTAATTCTGTCCCAAAATGGGAATTTAATACTTATATATTGATTAAAGTGTAAATTGAGAGGGGTAGATTTATTAGAATATGCGACAAATGTGGCACACGGGTTAAGGATGGATTATCATTTTGTCAGAGATGTGGGAACATATTAGGCGATGAGGTGATTTTGGAAAATCAGACAGCAACATATTCTTCTGTACCTGAAAATCCAAAAAAGAAGATAGGCTGTCTTACTGTTTTACTGTGGATATTCTTCTTCCCGATTATGATTATAGTTACGATTGCAAAAAGTGAAAAGATGAGCAAGAAACAGAAGACCATTTGGATAACGGCAGTGGTTTTTGTATTTTTGATTATTGGAATTTCTGCTCAAAAGGATGATACATCAACATCTAACGGAGCCGCAAATTCAAGGCCTACTCAGTCCAGTCAAGTCGAAAACTCTGCAACTGCAAAGGCCGACGAGACTGTAAAGGATGATGTAACTGAAACAAAACCTAATGAAGTAAATAAGCCGGTTATTACGTCAATAAAATTGTCTGACACAAGTTCGTCATGGGAGACTGAGGTGGGCGGCGTAAAGAAGCTTACTTATTACATTTTGCCTTATGAAGCAGAAAAAATGATGTTAAGATTGTCACCACTAACCCCAATGTTGCTGAAATAAACTTACTGGATTTGGTAGGGGCAACAGGGAAAAAGATTCTCACGGTGTCAATAATAGCAAAGAACATTGGTAGCACTTCAGTTTTTGTCAAGTCTGCGGATGAATCTGTTTCGAGCGATGAATTCAAAGTTATTGTTGCAGAAAAGAAGGAACCACCTAAAGATACAAGCAGAAAAGTATATGTAACTCCTACAGGCAGTAAATATCATTATGATCCACAATGCGGCGGCAAAAATTCTATTGCAACCACATTGAACTAAGCGAAAAGTATGGGGTTATCTCCTTGCAATAAATGTGTTAAATAAAGGCTTTGGTAATATTATCAATATAGTAGATTTCTAATAGGACAACAAATTTATTGAAAATCTATCACGTAATATCAAGCTCAATTTCTCCGACGCAACGGATTTTTTTGGTTTGGAAATTGAAATATATGGCAAGTTTTCAAGCCGGAGCATACTGGGAAATTTAATTTTTATCTTTTTGAGATAGATTCAGAATTGAAGAAAGAACAAGATAAGCTATTCGTAGGCGGAGGATATTAAAAAAGACTTTGCTGATAAAAAAATAAGTGATAGGAACGATTAAGAGGCGTTATTCCCTGATGGAATGACGCCTCTCTTTTGCATTTTTGTATTGGTTTTGGGCATGGCTTAATAAATTTTACTATTGAGATGCGCCGTTTGGCGCATTTTTTACTGCGGCATCTCATCGCCGCTTTCTTCGTTATTTGTCTCTATCCAGCCCATGCTTTTTTCATAATTTACGATAATTTCATGATTTTGTGCCTCTACGGCGCTGAATTGTTTCATTATATCGCTTTCCGTAACAGACAAATCCCCGTGATACCAGCTTTTTTGAGAAAAATATTTTTGCAGGTATTTTGTCTTGAAAACAAAACCATGTCTTGCATACAACTCATTTCTCACAAGCCTTGCCGTGTCCTTATCAAGCGACTGCAAAAACCTATCCGTAAAGATGATTTTGTCGGAAGGATAAAGGTAAGTATCGTCTTTGGGACTTTTTGTCGGCAACAGAGTAGGGGGAATCGTCGGCAGCAAAGTCGGTACCGCAGTAGGCTCAGATGTTGCAATTACCATTGCTTCAACTGCGGGCTGCTCTGTGGGGATGGGTGTGTTTTCAGCTTTTACAAAATTCATATCCTCAACAGGCACATTTTGGGATGATACCGGTGCATTTGTATTTAAAATCCCGCTTTTAAGTACAAACGTAACACAGGATGCAATCACAGCAACAAAAACACATCCGATGATTATTGCCTTTTTCCTTTGCTTTTTCCAAACGGCATTATACCTTTCCATCTCGCCCACATTGCCGATAGATGTACCGCATTTGTCGCAAAAAAATTTGTTTCTTCCAATCCTTGCTCCGCATTTTTTGCAAACCATAGCAAATCCCTTCCCCCGTATACATCCATAGAAATAACATTGAAAATCTTTTTTTATTGCTCCGCTTCTATCGCATCTTTATGAGACAGACTTATTTTCCCTGTTTTTGCGTCAATATCCATAACCTTTACAAGCATCTCTTCTCCGACTTTGGTCACGTCCTCAACCTTTTCAACTCTCTGCTTTGAAAGCTTTGAAATGTGAACAAGACCATCTTTTCCCGGCAAAATTTCAACAAATGCTCCAAAGGCGGTAATTGTCTTTACAACGCCATTATAAATCTCTCCGACCTCAGGCTCCTTTACAATCGCTTCTATAGCAGCTCTCGCATCGTCTCCTGATTTTTGATCAGCGGCAAAGATATGGATTGTACCATCGTCTTCTATATCAATTTTAGCACCCGTATCGGAAACAATTTTTTGAATTACCTTTCCGCCCTGTCCAATTACCTCTCGGATTTTATCCGGATCAATTTTCATCAGAGTAACCTTAGGCGCATATTGAGAAAGGCTTTCTCTAGGCTTTTCTAAGGTCTTTAGCAAAACTTCATCTAAAATATAGTATCTTGCGTCACGTGTTTTAATCAAAGCCTCTTCAATAATTTCATAAGACAAGCCGTCATTTTTAATATCCACTTGAATAGATGTGATACCCTTCTTCGTCCCTGCAACCTTAAAGTCCATCTCGCCAAAGAAGTCCTCAAGACCTTGAATGTCCACCATAGTAACATATCTGTCACCTTCAGTTACAAGCCCGCAGGATATGCCCGCAACAGCGGTTTTAATCGGCACGCCCGCATCCATTAAAGCAAGAGTAGATCCGCAAACGCTGCCCTGAGAGGTTGAACCGTTAGAGCTTAAAACCTCTGATACTAACCGAATAGCATAAGGGAATTCCTCCTCCGACGGGAGTACAGGAACCAGCGAACGCTCTGCGAGAGCGCCGTGGCCTATTTCACGTCTGCCTGGGCCTCTCGAAGGCCGCGTTTCACCAACCGAATAAGACGGGAAATTATAGTGGTGCATATAACGCTTTGCAACTTCCTCGTCTATGCCGTCAAGCTTTTGTATTTCGCTCAACGGGGCCAAAGTTGCCACTGTCAGAACTTGTGTCTGTCCCCTTGAAAACAGCCCCGAACCATGCGTCCTCGGCAAGATGCCGACTTCAGCGGAAAGAGGGCGAATTTGGTCTAATGTCCTTCCGTCAACACGCTTGCCCTCATCTAAAATCCAGCGACGCACAATGTACTTTTGAAGCTTATACACAACCTCCGGAAGTTCCAAACGTATTTCAGGAAAACGTTCTTCAAGTTCTGCATAAATTTCTTCAGTGACTGCCGCCATTCTCTCATCTCTGACGTTTTTATCATCGGTATCAAGGGCATACTTGATTTTATCAATCGCAAACTCCTTCACAGCGTCATAAAGCTCCGTATTTACTTCGTGCTTTTCGTACTCAAACTTAGGCTTTCCAATCTCCCGAACAATCGAGTTTACAAATTCGCAAATTTCTTTAATGGTTATATGGGCATACTTTAAGCCCTCCATCATAACCTTCTCTTCTACCTCGTTAGCGCCAGCCTCTATCATAACAAGCTTTTCGGCGGTTCCTGCAACGGTAACAAGCATTTCGCTCTTTTCTCTCTGGCTTACGGTCGGATTTATTACATACTCGCCGTCAACCAAGCCAAGCCATACACCGCCAATAGGACCGTTCCACGGAATATCGGAAATAGAAATAGCAATGGATGTACCAATCATTGCCGCAACCTCCGGCGGATTATCCTGCTCCACAGACAAAACCGTAGCAACTACCGACACATCATTCCTCAAATCCTGCGGGAAAAGCGGACGTATGGGTCTGTCAATCACACGACTCGTTAAAATAGCTTTTTCACTCGGTTTCCCTTCTCTTTTTATATATCCCCCCGGAATTTTTCCCACGGAATACAATTTTTCTTCATAGTCAACGCTGAGCGGGAAAAAGTCAATCCCCTCACGTGGTGAACGTGATGCCGTGACGTTTACCATAACAACCGTATCTCCATAACGAACCAAGCAATGTCCGTTGGAAAGCTGTGCCATTTTGCCTGTTTCAATAACAAGCGGTCTTCCTGCCAAAACTGTTTCAAAAGTTCTAAACATATTTTTCCCTCCGTAATATCATTTACTTGAAGGGCTGACAGTCTTGTTAGCAGATAGTCACAGCGTCCGGCAATGCCGGGCGCTCTGATTATGTGCTAAACACAGATTATCCGCCCTTCCTTTTTCCTTATGCCTGCAAAACAAAGCTTCATAATATACATAAAGGCAAACAGGCATCAAAAAATACCCGTTTGCCATAATATATTACTTTCTAAGATTCAACTTAGCAACAATGTCACGATATCTTTCAATATCCTGCTCCATTAAGTAGTTTAACAAACCGCGTCTTTTACCAACCATCATTAAAAGACCGCGTCTTGAATGATGATCCTTCTTATGGATTTTAAGATGCTCATTCAAATGATTGATGCGTTCCGTCAGAAGAGCGATCTGCACCTCAGGCGATCCTGTATCTGTTTCATGAGTTTTATAAGTGCTTATAATATTCTGCTTAACTTCCTTAATCATGCTTTCACCTCCTATAATTAAATACCCCCGTATGCTGAGATACCGCCGGTGATTCGAGTATCTAAGCAATAGGTTGATTCAAATACTACTTGCCTTGTGTACGATTGAAACGTCTGTTGAACTTTTCAACGCGTCCGCCCGTATCAACAAGCTTCTGCTTGCCTGTGTAGAACGGATGGCACTTTGAACAGATTTCCACGTTAATGTTTTCCTTTGTGGAACCAGTTTCGAATGTTTCTCCGCAAGCACACTTGATTGTTGTCTGCTTGTATTCAGGATGAATGCCTGGCTTCATACACGTTCGCCTCCTTGTAAATTGTAAATGCAAATACACACCGCTTTTTATTTTAACATAATCATTTCTTTTTTGCAATACAATTTTTTATAAGCCGCTCAATCTGCCTGCGTCACCTCGGGCATATTATATCCCGCTATCAAAATGTTATTCTCTCTCTTTCGCTTTTTTTCATATTTTCTTCATGTCTCGGCGACCTCGAAACAATCTCCACCGCCCTCAGAAGCTGAGTCATAACATTTGCCTCATGCTGAAGAGAGAAAAACTCAAGCTTTGCAAACAGCATTCCCGACTCGGAAGTAACATATTTTGAAGGCAAATGGTTTAAAGCGTAGGCTATAATGTCCCTGCGGCATCTTTCACATTTGCAGCAGTCTAAAGTGTCGATAATTTCATCCAGCTTGCTCTCGACCAGCGCTTCCATTAAGTTTATAAACAATCCGTCCATAATCCGCCTCTCCTTAAACGCCACCACCAAAATATGACAACCTTTTACTATAATTATACATCATTTTTTCCTGATTGTAAACATTTTTAACGATATATTCATAAAATTTACATTTTTTTATCATCTGTCCAATTTCAAAAAACATCCTCTTTTTCAATTGTAAGTCATATCCTTTATTATTTTAACATATACAGTTCTATTTCTCGGACCGTCGTATTCACAAAAATATATACCCTGCCATCTTCCCAAAAGCAGTTTTGAATTTTCTATTATGATGGTCTGCGAAAAACCCGTCATGGTAGCTTTAATATGCGCTGAGGAGTTGCCTTCAAAGTGAAGATATCCGTCATCTTCCGGAACAATCTTATCCATCTCATACATCATATCACGGACCACATCAGGATCCGCATTTTCATTTATTGTGACACCTGCAGTTGTGTGAGGAACAAAAATCGTGCAAAGTCCGCTTTTTACTCCCAATTTCGCAACCTGCTCAAAAACTTTGTCCGTAATATCAATCATTTGTGTTCTTTTATTCGTTTGAATTTGAAAATTGTAAAGCATAATACCTCCCAAAACAACAGGGCAGTCAAAGACTGCCCCTCATTTTTCAAAAACCTATAATCAACGGCTTCAAAGAACAAGCTTGACAAGCAAAACTGCTAAATGTCTCGCTCAAATTCCCTGTCCATAAATACAAGCTCATTCTTTGATTCACAAACTATTTTGATATTCCTTAATCAACTTTAACCGGTGTTGTATCCAAATTCAAGTCATCATCAATCGACATCAGCTTATCTCCGTTCCTTACCGTTAACCCCACGTCATAGCCTCTGTCCGTATACCTGTTGGAAAGCTGGAAGGTTCCACCCTCACCAGTCAACGATTTGAAAGAAAATCTAACCAATTCTCCGTCTTTTCTGATGCATGCTTTCTCATCCTGCCATACTGCGGCAACTTTCAAACAATCCCCTTTAAACAATGAATTTTCAGCCTTCAAAACAGCAGCATCACCTACATTATACTTTGAAGATTCCTCCACATACTCAAATTTTGAAGGATCATAAATAATTCCCGTTGAAACACCTGCTATTCCGCTATTTTCGTCATACGCTGGCAAATTTGAAACGTTTACGATAATATCAAATGTTTCTCCAGCTTCCACGGCAGTCTTGCTTGCCGAAATGGAAAGATTTATCGCATCCGATGCGGGCGCTTGAGTTTGAGTAGGTTCCGTTGAAGAAGTTCCTCCGCTTGTGCCTGATGGCTTTTTGTCTTCTGTGTAGATAGACACCGTATATGTATCAACATTCCAATAAACGTCCGCATTCAAGCTTTCACTGATTGCGCGAAGCGGTATCATTGTTCTGTCGTTCATAATCTGCGGGATTGCGTCCAGTGTTATCTCTGATTTTTCGGGTGCGGACATAATATCCTTGAAGGTATATACAACCATCGTAGGATTGTCTATTGTGATTAATATTCGCACTGTTCCGTTTTTATTGTTAATTGTTACAAGCCTCTTTTCCTGATCCCAATCAACCTTAGCCCCCATAGCCTCAAACACGCCGCGGGCAGGAACCATGGTTCTCCCTTCTTTTTCAAGAATGACAGGCTTTTGATCCGCAAAAAAGATTTCCCTGTCATTTAAAATAACCTTTGGCGTTGTGTCTGCAACGGCAATATGTAAAGCCGAAAACATACACATAACAGCCAATAATATGCTTGTGATTTTTTTGTTCATTGCTATTCCTCCTAAAATTTTCCTCAAAAGCTGTATCAAGACACTTATGTATACGAAAATTATAACATAAAGAAGTGAAAATCTCAATATAAAATTTTAATCTTATATCCATAAGAATACTATAATTTCATTATTTGGGAAGTATAAAAATACCCCGCTTGAACGGGGCATTTTATAAGAAACTTACTTTATTTCAAGAGATTCTATGATCCCTTTTGCTACAGTTTCCACTTTTGAATTATAATACAAATCCTCTACAACTACCGCAAAAACGTATACTTTGTTATTTTTTAGCACAGCATATGTATGATAATACAAAACTTCTCCGTTATTATTTTCCTTCAATGTGTACGAATAATAACTCTCACTCCCTATTTTGTCTTTTTTTACATCCTGTATGGTTTCGCAATTGTATTGCTTTTTCTCATTGTTAATAACATTCTGAACAACACTGCTGAAGTTTGAAGAAGTCGCATCAATGGATGCTGCATTAATTATGGACAGTGATAAAATTGTACCTGTGAGTTTGTCATAATAAACCGCCCCCGTATCCGAAGGAGTCTTATGTTCCTTCCATGAAGCAGGTATTTTCAAACTCCATTTGTCAGATTTTGACTCAATAAACGTTTCGCTGTCTTCATCATTGCGAATAATTTGACCAATTTTGCTCTCATCGAGCTTCTCAGCCTTAATGCTGCCCAAAACCTTCTCTATTACACTATCCCTATTGGATGTGTCTGCCGAAAGCTGTACACATACATCATAAACGTAATTTCCGTTTTCAAAGAACACGTCTATGGTATAACCATCATTATTTGCACTGCCGCTTATTGTTTGAGTATAATAATATGTATTAAATCCAGAATAAAGCCCTTGCGCCACGTCCGTGAAAGTACAAAGTGCCGGATTATAATTCTCCTTCCTAATTTTCAGGTCACTCTCCGCAAGAGACTTTGCGGTTAATGAATCGCTTTTAGAATATATCGAAAAATGTATTGCGTTAAGCAAGTTATCGTCTGACTGTTTAAAGAACACGAATTCATTTTCCGTAGAACCATAGTTTTTTTGATACCAGTCTTTGGGTACCTTTATTGACACCTTATATGTATCATCACTAAACGTACGGTATCCGTCACTTTCCACGTTAGATAGGTCATACGTTTCATCCGACGCGCCATAAGTCAGCTTAAATGTGTCAGCTATACCCATTATTTTATCCTTTTGCGTATCAAGCTGCTCAACAGGAATAGTTGAAACAATATCATACCATTTTCCGTCTTTCAGGTATCTTCTCGCATCTATAAATTCTTTCTTGTCTTTCGCCTGAAAATGCATATACTGGTTTCCAAGGCTGTCCTTGCCCTTGTCCGCTATTGAAAGGGTATAACCCTTAAACATATCCTTTGTATTGGTAAACATTTTGTCAAAAGTATCATCTTTATCTATAGGCAAAATATTTATCTGTATGCTGTCATTATAATCATCTTTAAAATAGGTGCTCATTCCGTCAAAGCTTCTGTACTCCATAAACATTTCCTTTGGTGTGCTCATAGACCAGCCATAATAGCTGTCGCCAATCTTCGCTTTTTCAATGGCGCCAACTAATTTACCTTTTTCCTCCGTCTTGTCCTTTACAACGGAAATAGCTTGTGTGTTTGAATCATAAGAAACAACTGCCCCGAAGGTTTCCGAAATAAATCTCAAAGGCACCATCGTGACACCGTTTTCCGTTAAAACAGGCGCTGCTGCGAGCGTTTCCGCATGACCGTTTACCTCGGCAACGGTACTTCCTATCTGCAGCACTATTTTCACATCTGGATACGTCAGCGCAATGGTTTTTGTTTCCCCGTTCCATGCAACTTCCGCCCCAAACGCCTCAGTGATGACACGAAGCGGCACCAGCGTTGTTCCCTCGCCCGCTACATATGGCTTCTCCACCGTAACCGGGTTTTGGTTGATGTAAAGCGTGCTGTCACCTACCTTAAAACTAATTTCCACCTTGTCCCCAGTTTGTGCTGCTTTTCCCGTATCCTCTGCAAAAGCAAGCGGACAAACATTTGCCGCAAGAATGAGTGCCAGTAAAGCAGCTACCATTTTTTCCTTTTTCATAAACTCTATCCTTTCATATTAATTTTTACATTGCAATCGTCTTTATTTCGCTTCCGCTTACGTACTCAACAGTTAGGGAACCGCCGTCATATGTATTTTTAATTGCCTCATTCCAATCTATAATGCTATGAACCTCTATCCCATTTACTTTCGTTATTACGTCGTTATTGTGCAGGCTTGTGCTTTTGGAATTTTTAACCGTAAGTCCCTTGCTGGTAGGCAATCCTATTCTTGCCTCCCACGATTCTTCAAGTTCAAATTCAAGTGTAGGACGCTTTACACAGCCATATTTTTCAAACTGGGAAAGAACATATTCTACCGTATCTACCGGAATGGCAAATGCCATCCCCTCTATGGAAACGGAAGCATATTTGCTTGAATTTATCCCTAAAAGTTCCCCCTTTGTATTAATAAGCGGCCCTCCGGAATTTCCCGGATTGATTGCAGCATCCGTTTGAATCAGACGATAGTAGCTGCCCACATCTACCCCGCTTCCGCTAATCATTCCCCTTGTTGCAGAATTCCTGAGTGTCAGTGAAATGGGCGTACCGATTGCCACAACCGTTTTTCCGACAGTAATATCCTCTTTTTTACCCATTGTAATCGGTTTGAGCCCAAGCTTATTAATTTTGACGACAGCCAAATCCGACAGCACGTCCATATACTGAACGTTTCCGGCATAACTTGAGCCGTCTTGCAAAATCACTGTAATATTTTCAATTTCGTTCACAACATGGGCATTCGTGAGAATAATTCCGCCGCTTTTTATGATAACCCCCGCTCCGTGAGCGGTTCTTTCATTATATTTTCTTGCATCACTCGACATATATTCAGATTTATAGTTGCCAACAATTGCCACTACGCTCTCACTCACATCTTTTATAAGCTTAGGCGTGGATTCATCTTCGGAAAAGCTCACATATGCAGCATTTCGCTCCGAATCCCACGAAACCTCCGCACCCATGGCCTCGCTAACCGCTCTGAGTGGAATATAAGTTTTATCATCCTTTAAAATAGCTTCGCAATCCACTTTGTTTCCGTTTACATACACCTTTATGTCATTTTCCGCCATAGTAATGCTCGCACAACCAAAGCCCAACACTGCCGCAAGACAAAGTGCAAATTTATTTTTAAATCCTTCCGTTATTCTTTTCATAAAATCCCACCCATCCAACAAAAGTTTCACCCGACAAATATTTCCTATAGTGCATTTGACCAAATCGTTATATCATATGGCATAATAAATTGCAAATATTTTTTAAATTAATCCAAAATTTAACTTCAAAATACTTATAATACTTGATAATCCTTTAAATTCAAATTAAGTAACCTTAAGGCATAAAAAATGAGCATTAAAAAGATGCCTGCTTAAAAGTGTTGAAATTATAAATGAGGTGCATGGGCTTGTTTGCATTTTCAACGGTACTACTGCTGCTATTAAAAAAATATTAAAGCCTCTCTGGCTTATTTTGTGGATATTTTATATTGTACATAAGAATGATAAAAATAATTTATTTAAATTGTTGAAATCTTATTCGTTTTCTGTTAATATTAAATCATGAACAAGTTAATGAAAATATTCTTATGTATACTTTTTAGTCTTAAAAGATTCATGAGTATTTTTGCGAAAAGGGAAGTGAAGGGATTTGAAACAAAAAAAATTTAGAGTGTTTTTTTCGGCAGTGCTTGCGGCGGCAATTTTTGCGTCGTCTTTTTCTGTACCCGCACTTGCGGTAAAATATGCAGAAAATGACGAAACAAAATACGGCACTCCTGTTAAATTTGATTACAATGCCGAAAATTCCTATGAGAATTTTATAAAGGCGCATGAGGGGGATATTTGTCCGGCCAGTGAAATTTCCGTTAAGGCGTCCAATGTTTCGGCAAAGAGCAGCAACGGTTTTTTGCTGACAAGCTATGAGGGCAAAAATAATGTTCTTTTCTATCCCGAGGGAACGGAAGAGTGGGCTGAATGGGAAATTGATGTGCCCGAGGCGGGACTTTATAACTTTTCTATCAACTGTAATCTTGGCAAAAATGCCGGAAACGATTTAGACTTGTCTTTGAAGGTAAATGGGAAAGTACCGTATAATGAGGCTTCAAACAATGTCATACGGCGTGTTTGGGCGGACACTACCGAAATACAAAAGGATTCACGTGACAATGAAATAAGGCCTCAAATGGAGCAAAAACCCGTATGGATAGTGCATTCGTGGACTGATCCGGAGGGCTATACGGAAGGCAGACTGAAGGTTTATTTTAATCAGGGAAAAAATACCGTTCGTCTTACTACAGTGGGACAGAGCTTTTATATTGATGAAATTAGGCTTTATCAGGAAAAGGAATTGAAGCCATACAGCCAAGTAAAAAGTGAATATGAAGCAAAAGGCTACAAACCTGCTCAAAAGTCAATTAAGCTTCAGGCTGAGAAGAATTTTCAAAAAACGAGCTCGACAATTTATCCCGTTGCGGACAAAACAAGCCCTCTGACCGAGCCGTCAAGCACCGCTAAAATTCGGTTGAATACCATAGGCGGAACAGGCTGGCAAACAAACGGTCAAAGCGTGACCTGGGATTTTGATGTGGAGGAAGCGGGGCTTTACAACATATCTCTTAAATATTTGCAAAATATCACCAGCGGAATGTTTACCACAAGAAAGATTATGATTGATGGGGAAGTACCGTTTGCAGAGCTTGAAAAAGTGAATTTCCCATATAACGACAATTGGCAGATAAAGACGCTTGGAAAAGATTCGGGAGAACCTTATCAATTTTATTTTGACAAAGGAAAGCATTACATAACTATGGAGGTTACATTCGGAGACATAACCAATATCTTGCGGGAAGTCAACAGCAGCATCTTCACAATGAATGAATATTACCGCAAAATTATCATGATATCGGGCGCCACTCCGGATACCTTGAGAGATTATCAGTTTGAAAAGCAGATTCCCGATTTGCTTGACGCGTTTGCACAGGTGAAAGATAACCTTGCATCTCAAAAGCAGGCGCTTATAAATTTATCGGGCGGGAAGAGCGGAAGTGCTGTTTCACAGCTTGACAGAATGATTTACGACCTCGACTATATGGTGAAAAAGCCAGAGAAAATCAGTTCAAGGCTTTCTACCTTTAAAAATAACATTACAGGCCTGTCCGCATGGGTGCTGAATATGGCAAATCAGCCTCTCAAGCTTGACTATCTGATAATAAAAGCGCCCGCCGATGCGGAGCCTGACGTTGAGCCAAACTTTATACAGGCAGCAAAATACAGCTTTGACACGTTTATCGCTTCCTTTACCGAGGACTATGATTTGATTTCTGATGATGCGGGTGGTGATACAAAACGCGTGAGAGTTTGGGTAAACCTTGGCCGTGATCAAGTAGGAATTTTAAAGGATCTGATTGTTGATGATTTCACTCCTAAAACAAATATCAACGTCAAGCTGGAGCTTGTGCAGGGCGCATTGATTGAGGCTACTTTGGCAGGACGAGGCCCTGACGTGGCACTTACAATCGGCTCGACGGAACCCGTAAACTATGCAATAAGAGGAGCACTGGTGGATTTGTCGCAATTTAGCGATTTCAATGAGGTCACAAAGCGTTTTCACCCATCGGCAATGGTACCGTTTAAATTCCAAAACGGGTACTATGCTCTCCCTGATACTCAAAATTTCGAGATGATGTTTTATAGAAAAGATATCCTTTCTGAGCTTGGCATAGGAATTCCAAATACATGGGAACAGTTTAAGCAGATTGTTCCGATTATCAAGAAGAACAACATGAACGTAGGCTGGAGCAAGATTTCCACCGAAGTACCCAATAATGCCAGCGTAGCATTTACAATATTTAATACGCTGATGTATCAAAGGGGCGGAAAATATTATACGGATGACTTAAAGGCTACGGATTTGGGTTCTGAGGCGGCAAGAGAAGCGTTTAAGGAAAGCACCGACTACTACATAAACTATGATTTCCCGCAGACTTATGATTTTTACAGCCGTTTTAGAACGGGGGATATTCCTCTTGCAATTCAGCTGTATACTCAGGCGAACCTTCTTCGAGTGGGAGCGCCGGAGCTTAAAGGCTTGTGGGGAATGGCACCGCTTCCGGGCACAGTTCGTGAGGACGGGACATTAAACAGGGCTCAGACGTCAGCAGTTACTGCGTGCGTTATGTTCAAAGCGGCAAAAGATAAGGATTCGGCATGGGAATTTATGAAATGGTTTACGAGCGCCGATATACAGGCAAAGTATGGTATAGAGCTTGAAAAGGTAATGGGTGCTTCGGCAAGGTATGCGACCGCAAATAGAGCGGCGTTTATGCAGCTTCCATGGACTCGGGAGGAGCAGACTCTTTTAAATGAAGGATGGGAAGACGTTCAAGGCGTACCCGAGGTGCCGGGCAGTTATTATACGGCAAGAGGCATTCAAAACGCTTTCAGAACCACAATTTATGATTATGCAAATCCTTATGAAACTCTGCATGATTGGCAGCTTGATATAGATGAGGAGATTGCAAGAAAATATAAAGAATTCGGATTAGAATAAAAGGGGTGACAGCAATTGAAATTGAGCGAAAAAAAGAATGCCGTTGTTGTAAACGCACCGGGCACATGGAAAAAGCCCACTCTTTGGCAGCAAATAAAAAAGAATAAGACCAGCTATTTTATGATGGCGCCGTTTCTTGTTTTGTTTTTTATATTTACAGTTATTCCGGTCATATCGTCGCTGCTTTTGAGTTTTACATATTTTAATATGCTGGAGTGGCCGTCGTGGCGAGGCCTGGCAAATTATCAGCAGCTTTTGCTCGAAGATGATGTATTTGTAATAGCCGTAAAAAACACCTTGATATTTGCGTTTATAACGGGACCAATAAGTTATGTTTTATGTTTTGTTTTTGCGTGGTTTATCAATGAACTTCCAAATAAAGTGCGTCCTATTATGACTTTTATATTTTACTTGCCATCATTGTCTGGAGCCGCATTTTTCGTGATTTGGGCAACTATTTTTTCCAGTGACTCATACGGCTATGTAAATGCCTTTTTGATGCAGTGGGGTCTTATAGACGGACCGATTAAATGGCTTACGGATCCTGCATACAATTTTAAAGTTATCGTTATTATAGAGCTGTGGCTGTCGCTTGGAACGAGCTTTTTGTCCTTTGTCGCAGGATTTAGGAACGTGAGCTCGGAGCTTTATGAAGCGGGCGCCATCGACGGGATCAGAAACAGGTTTCAGGAGTTATTTAGTATAACAATTCCATCCATGAAGCCACAGATGATGTTTGGTGCGGTCATGCAGATTGCGGCATCGTTTGCAATCGGAAACGTCGGAGCGATTTTAAGCGGTTTTCCGAGTACAAACTATTCCGTACATACGGTAACCATGCACATACGAGATTACGGAAATGTGCGCTACGAAATGGGCTATGCGGCGGCAATATCTTTTATGCTGACGGTGGTTATGATTTTGACCAGAAACGTTATCACAAAGCTTTTGAATCCGGATGAATAAGGGGGACAGACGATGCAAAAAGAAGCGAAATTGAAAAAGAAATATAGATCAAGCAACGGAGAGCATGTAAGGGCTACAAAGAAAAAGAGAGTCAGCCGTTCTGCCGGCGGTGATTTTTTAATCGTGCTTATGCTGGTGTCTATCGGAGCATTTATGTCCTTGCCGTTTGTTTTGTCCGTTGCTAATGCGTTTAAGCCGCTTGAGGAAATTTTTATATTTCCGCCTCGGTTTTACGCTATTAACCCTACGTTTGACAATTTCAAGCAGTTGTTCCGCTTGAGTACGAACTTGTGGGTTCCCTTTTCAAGGTACATATTCAACAGCATATTTGTAAGCGTTATTGTTACAACCTTTCACATTATATTTGCGGCTATGTGCGCATATCCTCTTGCGAAGGGGAATTTCCCAGGACGCAAGCAGATATTTTTAATCATTCAAACGGCTCTTTTGTTCACTGGGGGTACGCTTGCCATTCCTGTGTACATAGTGATGTCCGTGCTGAGAATGGTGGATACCTATTGGGCATTGATACTTCCGCCCATTGCGGGTTCACTCGGTTTGTTTTTGATGCGTCAGTTTATGCTTCAAATTGAGAGCGAAACTTTGGAATCTGCAAGAATTGACGGCGCAACGGAGCTTCAGATATTCTGGCAGGTTGTAATGCCGCTTGTGAAGCCTGCGTGGCTCACTCTTTTGATATTTTCTTTCAAAGACATCTGGAATGCAACGGGCACAAGCGTTATCTATTCGGAAGAGCTGAAAATGCTTCCGACAGCTTTGAGCCAAATTGCAACGGGCGGTATTGCACGTGCCGGTGTCGGAGCTGCGGCGGCACTGATTATGATGATCCCGCCGATGATAGTATTTATTATTTCACAAAGCAACGTAATTGAAACTATGAGCTATTCGGGCATCAAATAGCAGTCATGAAGATAATAAAAAATCCGGAGGTGTTTGAATGAAAATTAAAGTTATGCTTTTAACCTTTATGATTGCGTTGTTGTCTGTCTGCCCTGCGGAGGCGAAGGAGCCTTATGAGGGGAAAGCATATAACACATATAATGAAAAAATTCCGTCTCCCAATATTTTTCTGCCTCAGAAGGTAATAACAGGTATTGATTTGGGGATTGGTCAGCTTAATAAGCCGGCGGATGTATTCGTGGATTCAAACAACGATATTTATATATTGGATACAGGAAACAATAGGATTGTGATTTTAGATCAGAATTTCAAACTTAAAAGAACTCTTGATAAATTTTATTTGAATGGACAGGAAAGTCCTCTTAAGGATGCTGCGGGTATCTTTGCTGTTCCCGATGATAACAAAATTTATATTGCCGACAGAGGAAATGAGCGTGTTGCGGTCTCAGATTACAATGGGAATATCATAAGAGAAGAGAGAAAGCCGAAAACCGAGTATTTGTCTGATGATATTGTGTTTGCTCCAAGGAAAATAGTGGTAAATAGCATAGGCACCATGTTTGTGCTTTCGGACAATATTAATCAGGGTATGGTTTCAATTGATTCGGAGGGGGTGTTTCAAGGCTTTTTTGGAGCGGAAAAAATTCAGCTTACCGCACAGCAAAAAGCGGATTTAATGTGGAGAAAGTTTTTGACAAAGGAGCAGCAAAGTTATACGTCAACTTTTCAGCCCACCGAGTATACTAATTTATTTTTAGACAGCGAAGATTTCATTTATACGGTAACATCGCTTGAAACATATACAAAAGCACAGCTTAAAAGACTAAATCCAAACGGCAAAAATATTCTTCCGGAAACAGTCTCCTATGGCAACCGAAGTGCCGAAATGTATAACAATGTAATGACTGTTTCCGCATTGATTGACGTCACCGTAGACAAAGACGGATTTATCTATGCTCTTGACAAAAATTTCGGACGCATTTATATGTATGATGAACAGGCGTGGGATTTAGGAATGTTCGGCAAAAAGGACAATATATGGGGTACATTCAGCGAGCCCGTGGCGATTGAGAACGTAAACGGCAAGATTATAGTTCTGGACAATGCAAAGGCAAACCTTACTGTTTTTGAGCCGACGGAATACGGCAGATACATTATGGATGCTATCAACTACCATTACAAGGGAAGATATGAACAAGCAAAAGAGCCTTGGCAAATGGTAAAAAATCTTAACAATAACTATGAGTGGGCATATGCGGGAATCGGCAGGGCTGAACATATGGTGGGCGAGTATAAGGAAGCGATGGAAAATTTCAAAAAGGCGAACAATAAAAGTCTCTATTCAATTTCAAAAAAGAAATACAGAAATTATGTCCTTAAGAAAAACTTTACTTTATATACCTGTACACTGCTGTTTCTGCTGATAGGTGGATATATTCTCATAAGGAAAAGAAAAGATATTGCAAAATTTATAAACAACAAGAAGGAGGGAAGGAGCGTATGAAAACAACTTTTGCTCAAATGAGCAAGTACAAATATCCGTTTTATATCCTTCTTCATCCGTTTGACGGTTTCCAGGAGATGAAGTACAACAAAAAGGGTTCGTTGCCGTTTGCGGCGATGTTGGTTTTTCTTTGGTATGTATTTGAAGTAACAAACCGCAGTATGACAGATTTCGCATTCAATCCATATCGCGCCGACAAGCTGGATCTGAGAATGATTGCACTTACCACGATTGCCGTATTTTTGGTTGCGGTAATTTCAAACTGGTGCTTTTCAACATTTATGGACGGCAAAGGCTCGCTTAAGGATATTTTTATCGCAGGTGCGTATTGCTTAATTCCAATAATTTTTGCTACAGTTATTACTACCGTATTGAGTCAGGCGCTTGTGCTTGAAGAGAAATCGTTTTTAACTTACATAACGATTGTCGGACAGTTGTGGACGGCGCTTTTGATTGTGGCGGCAGTTGCCCAAGTACACGACTTTAATATAGGTCAGACGGTTGCGATGATTTTTCTTACAGCGCTTGGAATGCTCATAATGCTCTTCCTGGGCTTTTTGGTTTATAGCTTGGTACAGCAGGTAATTATGTTTGTAATGAATTTTACCTACGAACTGATTTACCGAATTACAATGCATTAAGGGGGACACAGTACATGAAAAAACAAATAGCGGCCGCTTTGGTTGCGGCGAGTATGTGCATATCTTTCATGCCAGTTAGCGCTCAACCGTTTGAGATGCAGCCTTCTGCCTCTCAAACGGAAGCATCCCCCAAGGAGAGAGTGTTTCCCATCCCTGAAAGCTTTGAAAAGGTTGCGGAAAACGATAGTTATATTCTCTACGCTCAAACTTCAAGCGGCGAGATTGCGGTTACGGTGAAGAAAAACGGATATAATTGGTTCAGCAATCCGCAAGACCGCAGCGAGGATACAATTGCAGGCGGCGAAGTGAAAAAAAAATTAGAGGCTCAGCTCGTGCTTTATTATACGCAGGGGTACTCGTCCATGGTCACAAACAGTGTAACGGGATGTGTCAACCGAAAGGGACTCAAAAGTCAGAAAATAGATAAGGGAATTAAGTTTTCCTATGAGTTTAAGGATGCCGGATTTACTATTCCCGTTCAGTATACGCTGGATGATGATGGCTTGAAGGCGGAGGTTTTGTTGCAGGAGATAACGCCTAAAGTAGTTACAAGACAAGAATCGGTAAACGGTTCAAAGAACAAAGTGGATGTCGACTATAATATCACAAAAATTGATTTTCTGCCGTTTTTCGGAGCTGCGGGTTCAAAGGAAAGTGGGTATATGTTTGTTCCCGAGGGGGCGGGAGCGCTTATATATTTAAATAACGGCAAAACAAATTATGTGTCTTACAGTGCTCCTGTTTACGGGCAGTACAGGGATATTCCCACTATGCGCGATTTGTCAAACGATCTTGTAAGACTGCCTGTTTTCGGACTCAAAAGAGGGAATAACGCATTTTTAGCCATCATTGAAAAAAATGAGGCAATAGGTTATATAAATGCTGCGGTAAGCGGCAGGGAAACCAGCTTTAACACGGTGTATCCTTCCGTTCAGGATAAGATAATAGACTTTAGCGTAGGTTCAAACAGGACGCAGCCGCTTTCCGAGTCCCTTGCGGCAGAGGGAAGCTTTCAGATAAAGTATCATTTTTTCACGGGAGATAAAGCTAACTATTCACAAATGGCAAAGTGCTATCAGGATTATCTCATCAGTGAAAAAGGACTCGAAAAGACGGAGTCCTCCGATAAAAATGAGTTTTATCTTGAAACCTATTCGGGAGTTGAAAGAAAAACGAGCGTTTTCGGCATTGTAAGAAGAGTTTTGGATCCTTTGACGACTTATGCAGATCTTGAGGAAATAGCTAAAAAATACATGGATGCAGGAATTGGCAATCTGGTTATAAAATATAACGGATGGACAAAAAACAGCGAAAGGAATGAAATCAAAACACAAGCAAGCTATGAAAGCAAGTTGGGTGGAAAATCAGGTTTTTATAAGCTTTCTGAGTTTATGAAGAATAATAATATTTCTTTCTATCCGGCAATGAATTTTGTCGAGTATTCAAAAAGCCGCATAGGCTATTCGGCGATATTTGATGCGGCAAAGGCTCCGAATCAGTCCCCCGCATATCAGAAAACATCTTCGGGAAGCGAAGGGATGTTTGGAAAAAGATGGAGTTATTTAAAGCCAAACAAGGTTGAGGATGCCGGTATGGCATTTTTAGCAAATTATAAGAAACTTGCCATAGGTGCCATTGCGCTTGACAATATTGGTGAGATTGTATATTCAGACAATACAAAAGGCGGCGTAAAGAGAGGCCAGACGGTCAATATTTGGGAAAATGTACTCAAAGAGTACAAGACATCTACAGGCGCAGTCATGGTGGATAATGCCAATGCGTACGCAATTCCTTACGCAGAGAATATTATAGATGTGCCTCTTAACGAATACGGAACCGAATTGGCGGATGAGAATATTCCGTTTTATCAAATGGTCATCCATGGCTTGGTTTCCTATTCCACTCCCGCTATTAATTTGACGAGCGACTGGGACAGGACCGTTTTGAAGGCCGTTGAAACCGGAGCCTGCCTGAACTTTACGTTGGTAAGGGGCAACACGCAGGTGCTAAAGGATTCTTATTTGAATAACTTGTACAGCTGTGATTTTGATACCTGGTTTGAAAGAACGGTTGAGGATTATAAGAGAGTTTCAAAAGCGGCAGATGAAACAAAAGGGAAAAAGATGACGGGACACTCTAAAATCGCCGAAGGTGTTTATGAAACGGTTTATGAAGGCAATATAAGAACGATTGTGAACTATAATCATGAAGAAGTAAATACATCTTACGGAACTGTAGGCGCAATGGACTTTATTCTTGTGAAATAATAACAAAACACCGATTGGAGGCGATACAATGAAAATAAAAAAACTGACTTTGACACAAAAAAGCAATATGGTAGGCTATGGCTTCATTTCTATATGGCTGATTGGAATTATATTTTTCTTTGTAATTCCCGTTTTTCATACGCTGATTTATTCATTCAGCCAAGTTACGGTGAGTAAAACAGGAATGAAAACGGCGTGGGTGGGTTTGCAGAACTTTAACAAAGCATTGTTCGTTGACCCGAATTTTGTAAGAAATCTGACCAATTCAATTGTAAGCATGATAGGGCAGGTGCCGGTACTGGTTTTGTTTAGTATGTTCATAGCCGTTGTGCTGAACCAAAAATTCAGGGGCAGAGGTGCTGCGAGGGTATTGTTTTTTCTTCCGGTTATCATTGCATCGGGGATTTCCATTCAAATTTTGTCGGCGAACGGTATGTCAACTGATGTGAGCGGCAAGGAAACAATGTTTATGTTCAAGGCGTCCATATTTCCGGAGGAAATGAGTACATCGTCTGTTATGATGTATCTGCAGACGCTGGTAAATCAAATTTTTAATATCTGCTGGAAGTCTGGCATACAGATTCTGTTGTTTTTATCTGGACTTCAGACGATTCCACAGTCGTATTATGAAGTGTCGTCGCTTGAGGGAGCTACTGCATGGGAGGAATTTTGGAAGATTACCTTTCCGCTGCTGTCGCCTTTTAGCCTTTTGTGCGTGGTATACACCATCATCGATTCATTTACGGACTCGGCAAATCCTGTGATGACGCTTATCAAAACTGCATTTGACGGCTTTGATTATGGCTTTAGTTCGGCAATGTCATGGATATATTTTATCGTAATACTCATAGTAATCTTGCTGGTGCAAAAAATTGTATTCCGTAACGTGATTTATATGGAAGACTGATATTGGAGGAAGCAAATGGAGATCAAAAAAATAAAATCCTTGAACAGGGAAAAAATTGCAGAATGGACTGAGCCTAACAATGTAAAGCATATAAAAAAAGTTGTAACCTATAAGGCAACAAGATGGGTATGGGCATTATTTAGGACCGCTTTGCTTATCGGCTTGGGCTTTATTATAATATATCCTCTTTTGAGTATGCTAAGCTATTCCTTCAACGGAGATTTTATGGGCAATTCAACCTTTGTATGGATTCCACAAAGATTTACCATGGAAAATATGCAGCTTGCATGGAAATTTCTCGAATACCCCGAGTCAGTGAAAAACACATTATTTATAGCGGTTGGAAGTTCGATTCTTCAAATCATATCATGCTCTCTTGCGGGTTATGGGTTTGCACGGTTTGATTTTAAGGGAAAGAATATACTGTTTCTGCTTGTGGTGCTTTCCATCATTGTACCTCCGCAGACGTATATAATATCTACGTATCTTGACTATAAATTCTTTAGCTTTTTCGGTATTGGGAATATAGGTAAATTGTTTGGCGGAAAAGCATGGACAGTTCCGCTTACCAATACATATTTTTCTTTTTGGGTTCCGTCAATGTTTGCGCAGGGACTCCGCGGAGGACTTTATATCTTCATTTTCAAGCAGTTTTTTGCAGGTATGCCAAAAGAGCTTGAAAATGCGGCTAAAATTGACGGCTGCAATGCGCTCAATACTTTTATAAAAATTATGCTTCCCAATGCGGGTTCCGCCTGCCTTACGGTATTTTTGTTTTCCTTTGTATGGCATTGGAATGATTACTATGTGTCAAACATGATGTTTCAAACTAAAAATGAGCCGCTTTCAGTGGTTATTTTCCGTCAGTCAGATTTTATGCGTATGATGACGGGATACTCGGGTGAAGTAAATTATCAGTTTATTTTAAATGCGGCAGTGCTTTTGAGCACAATACCTCTCCTTATCCTATATGCGGTAGCACAAAAGTATTTCATAGAAAGTGTGGCAAAAGTGGGGGTAAAGGGATAGTAAAAAGGAAAAAGAGCAGAAAAGGACTGCTCTTTTTCCTTTTTATTAAAGAAAATATTACATTATTCCAACAAATTTTAATACGATATTGCAGTATGTTGTCTGTTGTGATATCATATGTCGTAGAGGTATTTTTTAAGATTGAAGATTACAAATTCTATAAATTAAGCGGTTTTGGAGGTATGTGTGCATGAGAAAAATAATAAAATCAGCACTTGCGGCAGCAATATCCGTGTCGATTGCAGTTCCCGCATTTGCAGCGGCATTTCCCGATCTTCAGGATTCAAAGTGGGATTGGGCAAATCCGTATATACAGGAAATGACGGATATGGGCCTTATAAACGGATATGAGGATGGAACGTTTCGCCCTGCAAACAGCGTAACCAAGCAGGAGGCTTTGGCGCTTTTTGCCAGAGCTATGGGCTCGTCGAGTGAAACAAATGCGGATATTGTGGAGTTAGCTGTTGAAAAATACGGCGCTCTCCTGGATTCATACAGCATATATGCCAAGGAAGAAATTGCATTTTTGTTGTATAGAGGGGCTCTTAAGGAGTCAGAGCTTGATACATACCTTAAAGGTTCCGTTAAGGACGAGCCTATGAAACGCTACCAAGCAGCCATTATCATAACGAAGGCACTGGGCGATGAAAATGAAGCAAAAAGCAGCGTTTTAACGGATCTTGAATACAAAGACGCCTTAGATATTCCGATTGATGCGATAAATTATGTTTATCATGTGACTAAAGAAGGCATTATGCAGGGGATGGGTGACGGGACATTTTCCCCGCTTACTGAGGTTACAAGAAGCCAAATGGCGGTTATGCTCTATAAAACCGTTTCCAAGATGAGTCTTTCATTTGAAAAGGGAAAGCTTATCAATATAGATACAGGAGCGAAAAACATTACGGCAAAGGATTCGGACGGAAAGCAGTATTTCATAGGTTATAATTCTTCGACGATTATGAATGTAGAGGGTGAGGCAACACAAGTCAAGGACGTTCCTGTAGGCGTTGATGCTATATTTACTTATTCGGGAAACAGTCTTGTTTATGTTGATGTGCTTTCGAGTATTCCTGATGCGGAGGTTACCGGGATATACACGGGATATACGAATACGTCCGGGCAGTTTAAAATCGGTGTCTATCCTGTGGGTGGATCAAGCAGTGATGCACAAAGCTATGTATGCAGCAGTGATGTGGCGATTTTATACGATGGAAGCCCCGCATCCATCAGCACATTTTCCAAGGAAGATATGGTAACACTGTATATGTCGAACGGGAAAGTGACCAAAATTGAGGGAGAACCTAAAACATTAACAATATCCAATGCTACTGTGGAAGCGATAAGCATTGAGCCAAGCTTTAGGCTGACTATCAGTCATGCGTTGGATGAATATAACGGAAAGACATTTGAAATAGGCGAAGACGTTACTGTAAAGAAAAATGGCGAAACGTCGAGCTTTAGAAATATTTATAAGGGTGATAAGGTAACACTTACGCTTGAGTATGGAGTCATAAAGAAAGTTTCCGCAACATCAACCACAAAAACAGTGGAAGGAACCATTGTACAGGTTTCCATTGCCGCAAATTCGTCTATTACGGTTAAAGTAAACGGAGAGGAAAAGACATATGAAATTCCTAAAAAGGCAACTGTAACGATAAACGGCGAGGATGCAACTTTATATGATTTGCGTGTTGGCGACACAGTCAAGCTGAAACTCGAAAGCGATGCGGTTACATCCATTACGACTACGGCATCAAGTTCAACGACAAAGCAAATTACAGGTGTCGTTCAGGTTATAAATACTTCATACGGATTTGTTACAGTGAAGGTTACGGACTCAAACGGAAATGTGACGACGGAAACGGTTTACGCGGATAGTAATGTTTTGGTGGTTAACGCGAGCGGATCCACAAAGGCATTTAAGAATGTGGCGGTAGGGCAGACGGTTCTTGTAACGGGAAGCGTCAAAAACGGAGCCTTTGTTGCTACGGTTATTATGATTTTATCCGAATAAGGTGTAAAAAGTCCCCATCTGCCAAGTGGCAGGCGGGGATTTTTTGTGTGAATAAACTTACAATTGTTGTTTAAAAGATATAAAAATATTGACATTGCGCCGTTGTTTTGATAGTATATTCTGGTGAAAATGAGGAATTTTAAACACAAGAATATAGTGGTGAGGAGGATGTTTCATGCCAAAAGTAGCTATTGTTATGGGCAGTGATTCTGATTTTGAAAAATTAAAGGGTTGTATTAAGGTTTTAAAGGGATTTAAAATTGATGTTGACGTAAACGTCATCTCAGCGCATAGAACACCTGAAGCGGCGGAAAAATTTGCAAAAGGCGCGGAAGAGAACGGGATTGAGATAATTATTGCGGCAGCCGGAAAAGCGGCTCATTTGGGCGGCGTTTTGGCGGCATTTACTACGCTTCCCGTAATCGGTGTTCCCATAAAATCCTCTACGATGGATGGGCTGGACTCTTTGCTATCGATGGTACAGATGCCAAACGGGATTCCCGTTGCAACGGTGGCGATTGACGGCGGCGACAATGCGGGAATTTTAGCGGCGCAGATGCTGTCTTTGAAATATGATTATTTGAAGGATATGCTAAAAGATTTCAAGAAAGCTATGGCGGATGGTGTTATGGTTAAAAATGAGAGAATTAAGGCAGAGGTAGAAAATCTGTAAATTATAAATGATGGAGGAAGAAATGAGCGGCATATATAAAGCGGCAGGAGTAGATGTGGAAGCAGGCTATGAGGCGGTTCGATTAATGAAGAGTCATGTGCAAAAAACTCTTATAGACGGGGTAATCGGCGGAATTGGCGGATTTGGCGGTCTTTTTGAATTGCCGAAGGGGTATAGCGAGCCTGTTTTGGTTTCGGGAACGGACGGCGTAGGAACAAAGCTTAAAATTGCATTTTTAATGGATAAGCATGATACGATAGGGCAGGACTGCGTCGCGATGTGCGTAAACGATGTTGCTTGCTCCGGAGCAAGGCCTTTGTTTTTTCTTGATTACCTTGCTGTCGGCAAAAATATTCCCCAAAAGGTTGCCGAAATTGTAAAGGGTGTGGCAGATGGCTGCATTTTGGCAGGTTGTGCATTAGTTGGAGGAGAAACTGCCGAAATGCCAGGATTTTATCCGGAGGATGAATATGATTTAGCAGGCTTTAGTGTAGGCATAGTTGAAAAAAGCAAGATAACTGACGGAAGCAAGTCAAAGGCAGGGGACATTCTTATAGGTATTGCATCAAGCGGGATTCATTCAAACGGTTATTCGCTGGTAAGAAAAATATTTGAATTGGAGAATGATACCCAAATTTTGAATATGTACAGTAATGAACTGGGCAAAACTGTCGGCGAGGAACTGTTGACTCCAACCCGTATATATGTAAAATCACTGCTGGCTCTGATTGACGAAGTCGGTATTAATGCTGTCTCGCATATCACTGGAGGAGGATTTATCGAAAATATTCCGAGAATGCTTCCGAATAATTTAACTGCAAAAATCAATAAAGGAACATGGTATGTGCCGCCCATTTTTGAGATGATGCAGAAAAAAGCCAATATCCCAGAGAAAGATATGTATAACACCTTTAATATGGGGATTGGTATGGTTGTTGCTGTTGATAAGAAAAAAGCCAAGGACGCGGTAAAGTGTCTTGAAAAAGCTGGTGAGAAGGCATATGTAATAGGAGAGCTGGCGGAAGGATCAAACGGGGTGGACATTGCTTGAAAGGAATGAGTGTATGCGCAGCATAGGTGTTTTGGTATCCGGCGGAGGAACGAATTTGCAGGCACTGATTGATGCACAGAAAAGCGGTATTATAAAAAGCGGCAGGATAGTTACTGTTGTATCGAATAAAGCGGGAGTCTACGCATTGGAGCGGGCTAAAAATGAAGGAATCAATACCGCGGTTATTTCAAAGAAGGATTGTGCGTCGGATGAGGAGTTTAACAGACGCATTTGTGAACATATGAAGTCCATGAATGTTGATTTGGTAGTTATGGCGGGTTTTTTGGCTATTGTTGGCGGAGAATTCTTAAAAGAGTATAAGGATAGGATTATAAATATTCATCCTTCCCTGATACCGTCTTTTTGCGGAGACGGATTCTACGGACTGAAGGTACATAAGGCAGCGCTTGACTATGGCGTGAAAGTGACTGGTGCGACGGTGCATTTTGTAAATGAAATTACGGACGGCGGCAGAATTATTTTGCAAAAGGCAGTGTACATCAATGAGGATGATACCCCCCAAACTCTGCAAAAACGGGTTATGGAGGAAGCGGAGTGGGAAATACTTCCCAAGGCGGTTGAATTGTTTTGTTCGGGTAAAATTTGAGTTGGAGGAATGAAAATTGGCTAAAAGAGCGTTAATCAGTGTAAGTGATAAAACGGGGGTTGTGGACTTTGCAAAGGATTTAGTTTCATTGGGCTACGAAATCATTTCCACAGGAGGGACGCATAAGGTACTTTCTGATGCGGGCGTACCTGTTATTGGTGTGTCGGATGTGACCGGATTTCCAGAGTGCCTTGACGGACGTGTTAAAACGCTTCATCCTAAAATTCATGCGGGAATATTGGCAATGCGTGCAAATCCGGAGCATATGAGGCAGATTCAGGAATTAGGCGTGGAGCAAATTGATATTGTGGCGATTAATTTGTATCCTTTTAAGGAAACTATTATGAAGGACGGCACAACGCTTGAGGAGGCTATTGAAAATATAGATATCGGCGGTCCTACAATGATTCGTGCCGCTGCTAAAAATTATCAGGATGTTGCGGTAATTGTTGATCCGGCTGACTACAAAACCGTAGTTGATGAAATAAAATCAAGTAAAGAAGTATCCAAGAAGACGAAATTTAAGCTTGCGTACAAGGTATTCGAGCATACGTCAAGCTACGATACATTGATTGCGTCATACCTAAGAGAGCAGATTGGCGAGGAGATTTTCCCAAATGTGCTCACTTTGACTTATGAAAAGGCACAGGATATGAGATACGGTGAAAATCCGCATCAGCAGGCGGTTTTCTATAAAGAAATCGCAAGCAAGTTTGAGGGTGCGCTCACCTTTGCAAAGCAGCTTCATGGAAAAGAACTTTCATATAACAACATCAATGACGCAAATGGAGCAATTTGCGCACTGAAGGAATTCAAAGAACCCGCCGTTGTTGCGGTAAAGCACGCAAATCCATGCGGAGTGGGTATCGGAGAAGATATCTACACGGCATATATCAGGGCATATGAGGCTGACCCTGTGTCTATTTTCGGGGGCATTATTGCGGCAAACAGGGAAATTGATGTGAAAACGGCGGAAGAAATAAATAAAATATTCGTTGAAATTGTGATTGCGCCTTCTTTTGAAAAGGAAGCTGTTGATATTCTTGCGCAAAAGAAGAATATTCGTATTCTTGAACTTCCAAAGATAGGCGAAGAACCTGATGAAAAGACTTTTGAAACGAAGAATGTACTGGGGGGACTTTTGGTTCAGCAGATTGACAGCAAGCTGTACGATGAGGCTGATTTTGAGTATGTTACAGACAGAAAACCGACCCAGCAGGAAATGATTGATTTAAAGTTTGCATGGAAGGTTGTAAAGCATACAAAATCAAATGCCATTGTATTGTCGAAGGATAATGCGACGACCGGCATAGGTCCCGGTCAAACAAACAGAATTACGGCGCTTGAGCTTGCGATTAAATATGCGGGCAAGAAGGCTGAGGGTTCGGTCATGGCATCAGATGCGTTCTTCCCATTCGGCGACTGTGTTGAAGCGGCGCATAAGGCGGGAATTACGGCAATTATTCAGCCGGGAGGATCGATTCGTGATCAAGAGTCTATAGATTTGTGCAATAAGTATAATATCGCAATGGTATTTACAAAAATGAGACATTTTAAGCATTAATAGATTAAGCGCTCACGCTCGCTTTGTTGTGAGCGCTTTTTTGGGTAATGAGCAAGGAGGAAGCAGATGAAAATTTTAGTAGTGGGCGGAGGCGGACGAGAACACGCCATTGTTTGGAAAATAAGCCAATCACCTTTGGTTGAGAAAATTTACTGCGCGCCGGGAAACGGCGGAATTTCAGAGTTGGCAGAGTGTGTTGATATAAAAGCGACGGATATTGACGCAATGGTTAAATTCGCACAGGACAACAAAATTGATTTAACCGTTGTCGCACCTGACGATCCGTTGGTGCTCGGAATGGTGGACGTATTTGAAGCGGTGGGGTTACGTGTTTTTGGACCTCGTGCAAATGCCGCTATTTTGGAGGGAAGCAAGGTTTTTTCTAAGGAATTGATGAAAAAATATAATATTCCTACAGCAAAGTATGAGGTGTTTACGGAAAGTGAAAAGGCAATTGAATATTTGAGAAACGGAAGTTTCCCCGCTGTTATCAAGGCGGAAGGACTGGCACTTGGAAAAGGCGTCATTATTGCAAAGGATTTGGATGAGGCAATAAAAGGCGTCAAAAGCATTATGGAGGATAAGGTATTCGGTGATTCCGGCAATCGCATTGTTATAGAAGAATTTTTAACAGGTCCGGAGGTGTCCGTTTTGGCATTTACTGATGGGAAAACCGTTGTGCCGATGGTATCTGCGCAGGACCATAAGCGTGCCTATGACAACGATGAGGGCTTGAATACGGGAGGAATGGGGACGTTTTCACCAAGCAGGCTTTATACAAAGCAAATTTCGGATGAGTGTATGGAAAATATTTTCAAGCCTACCGTTTCAGCAATGGCAAAAGAAGGCAGACCGTTTAAAGGCGTTTTGTATTTCGGACTTATGATGACGCAGGAAGGTGTAAAGGTTATAGAGTATAATGCACGTTTTGGAGATCCTGAAGCTCAGGTTGTTCTTCCGAGATTGCAGACGGATTTAGTTGAGATTATGAACGCCATAATTGATGAACGTCTTCATGAGATAGATATTTGTTGGGCAAACAATGCTGCTGTATGCGTGATAATGGCATCTGGAGGATATCCGATAAAATATCAATCCGGTTATGAAATCAGCGGTTTGGATGCCGCACAGGCTATGGATGGGATTACCGTATTTCATGCAGGAACAAAAAAGGACGGCGAAAAAATAGTAACCGCAGGAGGACGAGTGCTTGGGGTTACTGCGGTTGATGAAAATTTGGATAAGGCGATTGCCCGTTCTTATGACGCAGTTGAAAAAATACACTTTAAGGATGCACATTACCGCAAGGATATAGGAATAAAGAAATATTGATTTGAAAGGTAGTTTATGAATAAGAAAAACGCATCTCAAATTAGATTGTATTTTAGTGCACTCCTTTCTCGCATGCAAGAAAATATCGTATATTTTGACTCCATAATGATTGATTTTAAGTCAGGGACAAAAAATTTTCCTGCAAAAATTACTTATGGCAAAGAAGGAATAGTGCTTGATTATCAGGCGGTAAAAAAATGTACAGATTCCGAGAGTTTGGCGGATTTTATAGAGAATGAGGTACTTTGTTATGACGAAGCCCTGATTGTGTACACAGAGCGCGGGACAAGGCTTGTTGTTGAGGCTAATAACAAGTATGTAAAAATGAGACATGAAAATGTCGCCGTCAAAACAGAACCAAATGCGTTAAGTCAAATTGGAGGGGGACGCAGTTATGTCGTAAATCCTGCGCTTGCAAAGGAGCTGCTTTCGGAAATTGGAGTACTGGCCAAAAATGGAAAAATCAAAAACGATAAAATTAGAAAATATAATCAAATAGACTATTTTGCCCAAATTATGGGAGAAATAATCAAGGATGTAGGTTTTAAAGAGGAGTTTGTTGTCTTAGATTGTGCATGCGGCAAATCCTATTTGTCCTTTGTGCTTAATTTTTATTTCTGTGAAATTTTAAAAAAGAAATGTCGTTTTATAGGGGTCGATTGTTCGGAGAATGTAATTTTGAAATCTCGTGAAATTGCCGATAAATTAGGCTATAAGAATATGGAGTTTATACAAGCGGATTTGAGGGATTATACATTTGATGATAATATAGATGTTGTTATTTCTCTTCACGCGTGTGATACTGCTACCGATATGGCCTTGGCATTGGGTATTCGAGCAAGGGCGAAAGCGATTGTGTGCGTGCCTTGCTGCCATAAGGATATTTTATCGCAGTATTCATATGCGCCGTTTGAACCTATTTTAAAGCATGGTATTTTAAAAGCGCGCATGGCTGATACACTGACGGACGGTATCCGCAGCGTGTTTTTGGAAAGTGTAGGCTACAAGGTATCCCTTATTGAGTATATCTCGCCGCTTGAAACACCAAAAAATATTATGATTCGCGCGGTATATTCCGGGAAGCGCAATCATGAAGCTGAGACGGATTATCGGCAGTTGAAGGACATGCTGGGCGTTATGCCTGCCATTGAGCGTTTTGTGAATAAATAATATATAAAAAAGACAATAATAAGCATAAATGGTGCTTATTATTGTCTTTTTTATATGCTAAAAAATTATAGAATGGCGGGGAAATATGATTAGAATTGAATGGATTATCGTTATACTTTTTGCAATTTACGTTTTTAATAAATACAATCCCAAAAATGCAAAAAAAAATAAAAAAGCTTCTTTTGATGCGGCATTGTCAGGCTCCGAACTTTTAGAATACGCAGTGCAGATGGCTACAATGGATAAATCCGTCTACAATAACTACAGTTTTAAAAAGCTTTTGAGGCAATTAAAATTCAGCTTTCGGTATATCAGTGATGTATATGAATTTCTGCGTGCCTGCGATGAGGAATTTCTTCCTCCTGCAAGCGAATGGCTTTTGGATAATTATTATGTTATTGAGAAGGAAACACAGAGTATCTGTGACGATATGCAAATGAGAAAAAAAATATATCTCCCTGTTTCCGCAACGGGCGAATATGAGGGGTATCCGAGGATATATGAAATTGCATCTCGTATGGTATCTCACAGTCAGGGAATTATTGACGAAGAAGCACTTATAAAGTTCATACAGAGTTATCAAAGCGTAAAAGAACTCACAAGCAATGAAATTTGGATTTTGCCCGTTATGATTCAGATAGTTTTGATTGAAAACATAGAACAATTGTGTCGTATATTAAAAAGTGATGTTTTGCTGTATGAAAAGGCGGAAAAACTGTATGGCGAGCTAAAAAAGTATTCGGACACTGACAAAAGCCTTGAAGAAAGGTTTCGTGATTATTTTAAAAGTAAAAATGATATGGATGAGGTCGTTATTGAACGGTTGCTCTTAAAATTAAAAAGATATGACAAAAGCATGGTGAAGGTAAATGATATTTTAGATGAATATCTTATCGGATGCGGGCTTTGTGAAGAAGATATTATTTTAAAAGAGCATAAGAGACAAAGCTTAAATCAAATTTATATGGGTAATTGCATTATAAGCTTAAATTGTATTCGAATGATAAGCAATGATTCACTGTATGAAAACTTAAGCAGGGTTGAAAAAATATTGCAAAGCGAGCCGTCGGGGACATATAAGATAATGGAAAAGGAGTCGAAGGATGTATACAGAAATGCGATAAAATCGTTTTCTGCAAAATATAAAATGAGTGAAGTCGAATTGGCAAATGCAGCGGTAGAGCTTGGGAAAGATGCGGAAAGCGACAAAAAAAGGCACGTGGGATATTATTTTATTTCCGGCGGAAAGACAGAGCTTTTAAAAAAATTGAGAATAAAAGAGCATTTTTGCTGGATAAAAAAATATAAGCAGTCCTTGTATGTTGCCGCAATAATAGGATTTAGCCTTATATTGGACGCTGCATTCATTTCGGCATTAAGGACAAATTTTCCGATTGTTTTGTTTCTGCTTTGTTTTGTACCAGTTAGTGAAATCTCCGTTAAGATTATTAATTTTATATTGCTCAAGCTCTTGTCGGTAAGTCATATTCCCAAAATAGATATAAAAGATGGAATTCCTGAAAATGCGGCTACATTAGTCGTAATTCCCGCTTTAATTACAAGTGAGGAAAGTAGCAGGCACTTGGCAGAGAATTTAGAAAAATTTTATATTGCGAACAAGGATAAAAACTTACATTTTGCTATTTTGGGAGATTTTAAGGACGCAGCAGAGCAGCATGACAAAACAGATGGCAGAATTTTAGATAAAACTAGAAATCTTATAGAGGCATTGAATGAAAAATATAAAAAGGAACAGGCAAATTTTTTATATTTCCATAGAGAACGTACTTTCTATCCTCAGGACAAAAAATGGATGGGATATGAAAGAAAAAGAGGAGCTTTGCAGGAGTTGGTATCATATATAAAAGGGGAAAGGAGCGGAATCCAGCTTATAGCCTGCGCAAGAGAGTTGCCTGAAATTAAGTATATTATAACGCTTGACAGTGATACACAGCTTCATTTTGGCGTGGCAAAAAGGATGATAGGCGCAATGCTGCATCCTTTGAATATGCCAGAAATCGATAGTGAAAAAAATATAGTAACAAACGGCTATGCCATAATGCAGCCGAGGATTGACGTGACTTTGGAAAGTGCAAACAAAAGCATTTTCAGCATGATTTTCGCCGGTGACGGGGGAGTGGATCCGTATAGCTGTTCAACAAGCGATTTGTACCAAGATGTATTCGGTATGGGAATATTTACGGGAAAGGGGATTTTTGATGTGGATATATATCATAAAGTCTTACATCAAAGATTGCCTGACAGCGCAATACTAAGCCATGATTTGTTAGAGGGGTTATACCTTAGAAATGGGTTTGTCGGTGATGAGGAATTCACTGATGGCTATCCGTCAAGCTATAAGGGACACATAAAAAGACTGCATAGATGGGTAAGGGGTGATTGGCAGCTTCTGCCATGGCTTAAAAGAAAAATTCCTATGCAAAACGGCGTGGAGAAAAATCCTTTTTCGCTTATAGATAAATGGAAAATAATGGACAACATGAGAAGAAGTATTCATCCTGTTTTTTCATTTGCCGTTTTTGCGGCTGCCGTACTTTTGCTGAAGACGGACGGAATTGGTCTTTTTGTTTTAGGGATAGTTTCCATGGGGTTTAGCGTAATTAATGCGGTACTGGATGAACTTTCACAGGGAAAGCTGCTAAGGCGGCATTGCTTTAATCGTTTTGCGGTATGCGGGGCGATGAGAAGCGTTTATGAATTTATATTCAATCTTGCTTTTTTGCCGTATCAAGCACATAAAATGTGTGATGCAATAATTAGAACTCTATGGAGATTGTATGTAACTCATAAAAATATGCTCGAATGGGTAACCTCGGCGGACAGTGAGAAAAATGCGGGAAAAAATGAGCAAATGATTATAAATTTTATTGCGGGGATACTGATGATATTATTGGGCAAATTTTCTGTTTTCCCGACAATTTTAGGCATTTTGTGGTTTTTTGCGCCTTTTGCCGATAAAGTACTGTCAAAAGACATTCATGGCGGAGAAAATAAGCTTTCCGACAGCGAAAAGCAATATTTAAGGCTGTTATCGCGGAAAATATGGGCGTATTATGAGGATTTTGCGGGAGAGAGCGAAAATTATCTTCCACCTGATAATGTGCAGATAGAACCGCCGAACGGCATAGCACACAGAACATCTCCCACCAATATCGGAGTTTTAATGATTGCATATCTTGCCGCTTGGGATTTCGGGTATATAACAATGAGTGATATGCTATCAAAAATTGAAAAGACATTAGACAGCATTGATAAATTGCCAAAGTGGAATGGGCATTTGTACAATTGGTACAATACAAAAACGCTTTCGGTCATGCCGCCGGAGTATGTGTCCACGGTGGACAATGGGAATTATATAGGGTATATGATGACGTTGAAGGAGGGACTTCTTAATTTAAAAAATGAACCGTTGATTGGAGATAGGATTGCAAGAGGCATTTTAGACACAGCAGCACTTGGAAATATTGATACTTTTTCTGCCGATGAATTGTTCGGAGAACAGAAAAAAGAAAAGTGGATAGAAACAATCAACAAAGTTTTAGGCCAAAAATTCGATGTTTGCAATATATGGCACAGAAAGACAAAGCATTTTCTGCTGTCCGTTTTAAAAGAAGTTGATGCGGATAAAGATGTGATTATTTCCCGTATAGACAAGATAATACAAAGGATAGATCACATTATTCATTCGACAGATTTTTCTTTGCTTTATGATGATAAACGAAAATTATTCTCCATCGGTTTTGATGTGTTGTCAGGACATCTTACAAAAGGATATTATGACTTGTTTGCCTCTGAAGCAAGACAGACAAGTTTTGTTGCAATTGCAAAAGGAGATATTGACTGCAGGCATTGGTTTAAAACGGCGAGAAATTTGGTTTCGTATAAAAAAAATATGGCTTTGGTTTCGTGGACAGGAACAATGTTTGAATATCTTATGCCTGCGCTTATTATGAAAAGTCCAACGAACAGCCTGCTTTACAAAACTTATCAGAGTGTTGTAAAAAGCCATATGGAGTATGTTAAAGAGAAAAATATTCCGTGGGGTATATCGGAATCGGGTTTTTTTGCCTTTGATATGAATATGAACTATCAATATAAAGCGACAGGTATTCCTCAACTGGCACTAAAACGTGGCCTTGAAAAGGATATGATAATATCGCCTTATTCTTCCATTATGGCGGCAATGATTAAGCCCCGTGAGGCTGCTCAAAATATAAAAAGACTTGAAAGACTCGGCGCTGGAGGAGATTATGGCCTGTATGAAGCGGTGGATTTTACTCCTAAACGCCTGAAGCAGGATGAACTGTATGCGATTGTGAAAAGTTATATGGTGCATCATATGGGAATGAGTCTTTTGGCGCTTGACAATGCGGTAAATGACTATGTTATGCAAGGACGTTTTCATCAAAGCCCGATGGTAAAGGCGGCTGAATACTTGCTTGAGGAACGCCTGCCGCAGAAGGTGCGTCTGCGCAGGACACCTGTTATAAGGGACGTATTGGAGAAACAGACAAAATCCCAATTTTACAGTTGCAGAAGAATTGTTGAAAGGCCAAATGTGCTCCTGCCAAAAGCGCATATTATATCAAACGGAAGTTACAGTGTTGTTTTAAACGCACTTGGTGCAAGCTTTGCAAGCTGCGGATTAATCGATGTAACAAGACGAGGAAGTGAGCCGCAGGATTATGCAAGCATTGTCTATATTCGGGATGTTGATAAAAATATATGGTATCACAGCGGATATAATAATGGCGGCGAGTACAGGGCGATATTTGAATATGACAGAGCCGAGTTTGAAAATAAGGCAGAGGATGTTAAGATTACGACAACGGTCTGCGTCGCTCCCGATGACAATGCTGAAATAAGAAGAATAACCGTAAGCAATTTTCAAAATATGGAAAAGAACTTTGAACTGACAAGTTATCAGGAGATAGTGCTTGACAAGGAGAAATCATATGAGGCGCATCCTGCTTTTAGCAAACTGTTTGTAAGGACGGAATATAATGAAAAATACAATGCTTTGATTGCGTGCAGACGTCCCAGGGAAGAAGGCGGAATAGAAAATCTTGCCATGCATATGTCGGTTACTGATAATTCACTGCCGATAGCTGAGTATGAGACAGACAGACTGAAATTTTTAGGGAGAAACAGAAACACTCAAAACCCGCAGGCATTATCGGAAAAACATATTCTGTCGAACACCACCGGAGCGGTAGTCGATCCTATTTTTTCAATGCGGGTCAAGGTAAGGGTTCCTTCCGGCAAAAGCATAAGTGTTTACTTTATCACAGCCTTTTCGCAAAATACGGATGAGCTTTTATCCATTTGCTCAAAATACTCATCATTGACAAATACGGAGGCGGTGTTTGAAAATTCCGCAAGACGTGCATATATTGAGCAAAAGTATTTGAGTTTAAGCAATGGCGAAGAAGAAGATTTATTGTCCATTTTGCCTCATTTGCTTTATACAAGTGGCACAAAAGAAAGTATTTCAGAGAAATATTTAGATAATAAATTGGGACAAAGCGGTTTATGGTCCATGGGGATATCTGGGGATATGCCCGTTGTCCTGTTTGAAATTGAAAGAATTGAGGATATTGATACGCTCAAAAGAATGCTCAAATGTCACGAGTATTACCGTATTAAGGGATATAGGTTTGATTTGGTGATTTTGTGCATGGAAAATGCAAGCTATACAAATCCGCTGTTTAAGAGAGTGCAGGAAGAGGTGGCTGCAAGTCATGCACGTGAGCTTGTTGGAGCTTTTGGCGGAGTGTTTATTATCGCAAGACAGAACATTAAGGAGGAAGAGCATAGGCTTCTTATAAAGGTGGCAAGAGTGGTGCTTTATGCAAAGTACAAAACCTTGTCCGAATCTTTTGTTGAAACGGAGCCTGAGGAGGTTTTGCCGGATGTTCCCAATACCATGGGAGAAGAATATCCAGTTGTGGATGTTTGTTTGGGAAATATGAACTTTTTCAATGGCTTTGGCGGCTTTGAAGGTGATGAATATGTAATACGCCTGAAAAACAATGATACCACACCTCTTCCGTGGATTAATGTTATAGCAAATCCAAGCTTTGGGTGTTTGGCGTCAGAGTCAGGAGGTGGGTATACGTGGCATCAAAACAGCAGAGAAAACAAGCTTACGCTTTGGTCGAACGACCCAGTTGCCGACAAGCCATCCGAGGTTTTATATTTGCGTGACAATGATTGCGGATATGTTTGGACGGTTACGTCAAGACCGCTGGGTGACAACGGAGAATATGTAATAAGGCACGGTTTTGGATATACTTCATATACTCATGCCTCAAACGGAATATCGGCGGAACAGACAATTTTTGTACCTGTTTCGGATAATGTAAAAATTATTTTGCTGACAGTCAAAAATATGACGGACAAAAAGAGAAATTTGTCTGCCTGTTACTATTTAAAGCCTGTTATGGGTGCAAGCAGTGAGTATTCACGTTATATCAAAACGGGATATGACGGAGTTTTAACTTTTGAAAATCTGTATAATAGCGAATTTCCAAACCAAAAAGGTTTTTTGACGTCATCAGAGGGGATTTGCGAATTCACAACTGATAACACGGAATTCAGAAGCAACAAATTCGGTGTCCCTTATGCCTTATATAAAAACAAGTTGTCTGGTAAAACGGGAACCGGTTATGATATGTGTGCGGCGGTCAAGAATGAATTTATTGTCGAACCTTATAAGATAAAAAAGTTGGTTTATTTATTCGGAGAGGACAGTGAAGTGTCTGAGATTGTGCAAAAGTATGCCTCGGTAAAGCAGGCGGAGGCGGCGCTTGAGGAAGTGAAAAGGTACTGGAGAAATACGGTATGTTCAATACAGGTTCAAACTCCAGATCCATCTCTTGATTACATGGTAAATGGACGGCTTTTGTATCAGACCATTGCTTGCCGTTTGTTTGCAAGGAGTGCATTTTACCAGTCAGGAGGAGCCTATGGCTTTCGTGATCAGCTTCAAGACTCAATGGCGGCCCTTTATCATATTCCCCAAATTACCAGAGAGAGAATTATTGACCATGCAAGGCATCAATTTATTGAAGGAGATGTTCAGCATTGGTGGCATAAATCAAGTGACAATTCGGGTTGTGACAAAGGGATACGCACAAAATTTTCGGATGATTTGTTGTGGCTTGCATATGTCGTATGCGAGTATATATTGGTGACTGAGGACGAGTCCATATTGGACGAGCAGGCAGAATATATAAAAGGGTGTTTGCTTGATGAAAATACGGACGAGAAATATTTCATTCCTGAAAAATCGGGGATTTTAGAAAATATTTATTTGCATTGCGCCCGCGCGATAGATAAATCGGCGTTGATAGGAAGTCACGGCTTGGCGCTGATGGGCAGCGGTGACTGGAATGATGGAATGAATACAGTGGGAAACAAGGGAAGGGGAGAAAGTGTATGGTTGTCGTGGTTTTTGTGTGACATATTGAAAAAATTTTACCCCATATGTGAAAAGCGTGGGGATTTTGAACGTGCGGAAAAATATAGAGAGCTTTTGGAAAGCCTTTCGGAAAGCCTTAATACAAAGGCATGGGACGGAGGCTGGTATCTTCGCGCATTTTTCGATGATGGAACACCGCTTGGCTCTGTGGAAAACACGGAATGCAGAATTGATTCCATTTCACAAAGCTGGAGCATACTGTCAGGCATAGGGGACTCACAAAAAACGATAAAAGCAATTGAGGCGGTACAGGATTATCTGATATGCGAGGAGGACTCAATTATAAAGCTGTTGACTCCTGCATTTGATAAAAGCAATTTATCTCCCGGATATATCAAATCTTATCTTTCGGGAATCCGTGAAAACGGCGGACAGTACACCCATGCAGCCATATGGCTGGTTATGGCATTTGCAAGACTTGGCATGGGAGATAAGACTCACAAATATTTTTCCATGCTAAATCCAATAAATCATGCTCGAACGGATACTGAGGCAATGAGATACAAGGTTGAACCGTATGCAATTGCTGCGGATGTATATTCAAACGTCAACCAAATGGGCAGAGGGGGATGGACGTGGTATACAGGGGCGGCAGGCTGGTTTTATAAGGCTGCGGTAGAGGAGATTTTCGGCATAAAAAAGAGAGGTGAAAAATTGATAATTAATCCTTGTGTTCCATCTTCGTGGAAAGATTTTACTGTAAAATACAAATATAAGGACGGTGAGTATATACTAAAATACGAAAATCCCAAGCAGAAGGAAACAGGCGTGTCATTGATAGAGATAGACGGTGTTTGTATTGAAGGAAATACGATTGCCCTTATTGATGATTCTAAGATCCATCGGGTAAGAATTGTAATGTGAAATTTTTCTTGTATGAATAACCGGTTGGATGTATAATGAAATTATACAATACAACAAAGGGGAATCAAACTATGAATTTCGATGAAAAAACGGTGGAAACGAAGCAGATATTCAAAGGTCAGATTATAAATGTGAAAGTGGATACGGTGGAACTTTCAAACGGGAAAAAGGCTACAAGGGAATTGGTGGAACATCCGGGAGGAGTAGGAATCATTCCCATAAACGAAAAGAAAGAGGTTTTAATGGTTTCACAGTTTAGAAAGCCGTTTAACGAAATGATACTTGAGGTTCCTGCGGGAAAGCTTGCTTGGGGTGAGGACCCTTTTGAGTGCGGCGTCCGTGAATTGGAGGAGGAAACGGGCTTTTGTGCTAACAAATATATTCATCTTGGAGAATACTATCCGACACCGGGATTTTGTAATGAAAAAATTAATTTATATCTTGCCACGGAGCTTTATCCGTCAAAGCAAAAGCTGGATGAAGATGAATTTTTAGAGGTTTGCACAATTCCGCTTGATACTCTTTTTGATATGGTAATGGAAAATAAAATCAAGGACGCAAAAACCGCAATTGCGATTTTAAAAGCAAAAAATATATTAGGTTGAGGTTATGCCTCCGATAAGATGCATTTATATCGGGGGCAGCATTGCCGTCGTTAGAATTTTGATGTTATCCTCATATATTTTGCTAAATTTGCTAAGAGAGAGCGGATTTTCGCCCATACCTGCCTCTATGGTGTATCCGGGTCGGTTATAGGTTTGGATAAACCAATCTTTGTATCCTGCGTATCCTGAAGTTATGGGAGTTTCTTCTATTGCATATCCGCTTGCTTTGCCGAGATTTTGCGCTATTTCGTAGGATTTTTCGGGCATATAGTCGAGATATTTCCAATATATTGTATTTCCTTGCGTATGATATGCAAGAATAAGCTTGAAGTTGTGGTCTTTTGTTAAATTATAAACAGCTTGACTCTCAGGTTCTGAGAGAGGAGCGGGGCCTGTGTAATCTCTTGGAGCGGGGCTTGTGAAGCCTTGGGAAAATTTAATGATTTTTGCGTTTTCCCAACCGGCGGGATAGTTTAGATTTAAGTCTGTTCCCGTTATATTTGCTTTCCAGCCGTCGGGAAATGGAATATCTCTATAGTTTTGGGCTATTTGATAAGCCTGCTTATAGTATTTGCTGTTTTTTGAAATTGCACCGTTTACAAGGTCAACGCCGTCTGGATTTACAAGAGGGACTATGTAAAGGGACGTACTTTCGTATAGTTTGGATGCGGGAAATAGGTTTATGTCCCCATTTTGGGAGTATGCTTTTGCGTAATCTTCAAGAAATTTAAGGAGAAGCGGCGTGGTTATCCACTCATTTGCATGATGCGCCGCATTATAAAAAAGTTCCTTTTTTCCTTTTCCTATGCGGATGCAATATATGTGTTTTTTCATGATGCTTTTTCCTATGCTGTCTATTTGCAGAAAAGGATATCTCATTTTAAGCCTATCGAGGGTAAGTTCAAGAATTTTGTATGTAAAAGGAACATGAATAGGAATAATGTTTTCGTTTTCCATAAAATAACTCCCGTAATATAAAGATTTGTAACATATTTATGAGATTATATTTTGTGTTATACCAATGGGTTAAGAAATACCCAAGCACAAATACGTTGGAGAAGTTGCGATTTTGCTTGACGGGGGCATATTTTTATGTTATATATATCACGGAAAAGAATCTTCGGCATATTTTTAGAGAATCTACGAATAATTCAAAAATCTAAAACTGAATTAGAATTTGAAAATCGGGTGCGTTTTTTAAAGAAAAGATTTGCTTTTTAGTTTTATTAAAGAGATTTATTAGGATTGTTGCGGCAGTTTGATTATATTTTGACTGGAAGGAAGGAATGGGTATGCGAGACTTTATCGGTATAATTTTAGCGGCAGGCATGGGTAAAAGGATGAAATCGGATTTACCTAAGGTGCTGCATAGGGTTTGCGGAAGGCCGCTTTGCCAATGGGTAATTGAGGCGGCAAAGAAGGCGGGAGCAAGAGAAGTTGTGACGGTAATCGGTCATAAGGGTGAAATGGTTAAAGAAAGCCTTGAAGGGAAAACGGAGTTTGCAGTCCAGACGGAGCAATTAGGGACAGGTCATGCCGTAATGCAGGCTGATGCTTTTATAAAAAAGACGTCTGGCTATGTTTTAGTATTAAACGGAGATACGCCGCTTGTTACCGAAACGACAATTCAAAATGCAATCGCATACCATGAGGAATTTGGCAATGCGGCAACGGTTATTACCGCTGTTTTGGACGACAGTACCGGATACGGAAGGATTGTGAGAAATTCAGCGGGGGATGTTACTAAAATTGTAGAAGAGAAGGACGCAGATGAAGACGAGCTCGATATTCGGGAAGTGAATTCAGGGATGTACATATTCTGCGTTGAGAATTTGTTGTTCGCTCTTGAAAAGCTAAGCCCCAATAATGCGCAGGGAGAGTATTATCTTACCGATACATTGGAAATTCTTATAAAGCATGGGGAGCGTGTGGGTGCATACAGCATTGATGATAATGATGAAATACGTGGCATAAATGACCGTATTCAGCTTGCTCAAGCAGAGGCGATCATGCAAAGGCGCATAAATGAAAGACATATGGCAAACGGGGTGACGATGATCAAGCCGGAAACCGTTTGCATAGAAGCTGAGGTAGAAATAGGGCAGGATACGGTTATTGAGCAAAACGTTATCATAAGGGGCAATACAAAGATAGGAAAAAATGTGCACATCGGTGCAAACTCTCAAATCACAAATTCCGTTATATATGACGTAGCGGAAATTGTAGCATCCGTGATAATTGACAGCAAGGTCGGGGAAGGAACGCATGTAGGGCCTTTTGCATATTTAAGACCTAAGAGTGTTATCGGCAAAGATGTAAAGATAGGTGATTTTGTTGAAATAAAGAATACGACGGTGGGTGATGGGACAAAGATTTCACATCTTACCTATGTCGGCGATGCAATTGTGGGCAAAGGTGTAAATTTTGGATGTGGAACGGTGACGGTGAATTATGACGGGAAAAACAAATATACAACGGTAATAGGCGACAATGCGTTTATAGGTTGCAATACCAATTTGATATCGCCAGTCATTGTGCATAAGAATGCGTATATTGCGGCAGGTTCCACGATTACGGACGAAGTTCCTGAAAATTCGCTGGCAATAGCAAGAAGCAAGCAGGTTATAAAAACAGATTGGAAGGATAAAAGAGGAGGAAATAAATGACGAACCACGGTAAAAATATCAAAATTTTCTCTGCGAATTCAAATCCGCAGTTGGCGGAGGAAATCGCACAAAAGCTTGCGCTTCCTATGGGCAAGGCGAATGTGTCGATGTTTAGTGACGGAGAAATTTCCGTTAATATTTACGAAACTGTAAGAGGCTCGGACGTATTCATAGTGCAGTCGACGTCTTATCCCGTAAATGAAAATTTAATGGAGCTTTTGATTATGATTGATGCTATGAAAAGGGCATCGGCAGGGAGGATAACGGCGGTTATCCCATATTTCGGATATGCGCGTCAGGACAGAAAATCAAAGCCGAGAGACCCAATTTCGGCCAAGCTTGTGGCGGATTTGATTACTAAGGCAGGTGCCGACAGGGTTTTGACTATGGACTTGCACGCTCCGCAAATACAAGGTTTTTTTGATATTCCGGTGGATCATTTAATTGGTTCGCCGATACTAAGCAAATATTATATGAAGAAATTCGGCAAAGGCAGAAATGATGTGGTCATTGTTTCGCCTGATTTGGGTTCTGTCACCCGTGCGAGGTTTTTTGCACAAAAGCTTGATTTGCCGCTTGCAATTATCGATAAGCGCCGCCCGAAGGCAAATGTATCCGAAGTTATGAATATTATTGGAGATATTAAAGATAAAACGGTTATAATGGTGGATGACCTGATTGACACTGCGGGAACTATTGTAAATGGAGCCAATGCTCTTATGGAAAGGGGAGCAAAGGAGGTATATGCCTGCTGTACGCACGCCGTTTTATCTGGACCTGCTATGGAGAGAATCAGCAAAAGCTGCATAAAGGAGCTTTTAACGCTTAACACGATTGCACTCAGTGAAGAAAAGAAGATAGACAAGATTAAGGTGCTATCCGTGGCGCCTGTATTCGGCGAGGCGATTGAGCGTATCTATGAGGATTTGTCGGTGAGTACGCTGTTTAATTGAGTAAATATGTATTTTGTTTAGAGAGGGGGTGTTCGGAGAACACTCCCTATGTCGGTTTTACAACAGTTTGGGAGGAAGTTATGTATTTAATTGTAGGGCTAGGAAATCCCGGCAGGGAATACGAAATGACACGTCATAATATCGGATTTGAAGTTATAGATTATATGGCGGATCAATATAATATAAAGGTAAATAAGCTCAAGTTTAAGGCTCTATACGGCGAAGGGAGTATTGCAGGGGAAAAAGTTTATTTTGTTAAGCCGCAGACTTATATGAACTTAAGCGGCGAGAGCATAAGGGAATTTTGCGCCTTTTACAAAATTCAGCCAGAGAATGTGATTGTTATTTATGATGATGTTTCACTTGAAGCAGGAAGGCTCCGTTTGCGTGCTAAAGGCTCTGATGGCGGGCATAATGGCATCAAGTCAATCATATACCAGCTAAAGAGCGACGGTTTTCCACGCATCAAAATTGGAATCGGTTCTCCTTTGCATAAAGACTATAATTTGGCGGATTTTGTTCTCGGCAAATTCACAAAGGAAGAAATTCCTGTTATGGAGGAAGCAATTCGTCGTGCTTTGCAGGCGGCGGAAGAGATCATTCGCTCTGGTATGAGCATAGCAATGAATAGGTTTAACGGAAAGTGAGAAAAATATGTTTTTTGGAAATATATTAAGAGAATACGGCGAATATGTCAAAGCTCTTTCGGCAGTTAGGGAAAAAAAAGTTCCTGTCGGCATTTCCGGAGTTGTGGAATCTGCTCAAAGCGGATTGATTTACGCACTTGCCGAGGATAGCGGTTATTCTTCGCTTGTGATTGCCTACAGCGACATGGAGGCAAAAAATCTTTTCCATGACTTGCAGTTTTATACGGATTGCGCTCTGTATTTTCCGTCTAAGGAATATATTTTTTACGATATAGAAACGGCAGGCCATCAAAATGAATATGACAGATTAAATGTGCTTTACAAGCTGTGCAATGAAAATAAAAAGCACATAGTGGTAACCTCCCTTGAGGCTGTGCTTGGATACACCGCAGAAAAAGAAGGTTATTTAAAATATTCATTTACGATTGAACTTGGAAAGCGTTTTTCTCTTTTAGAGCTTGAAAAAAATCTCGTTATCTTAGGTTACACCCGTGAGGATATGGTAGAGGGGAAAGGGCAGTTTTCCGTGCGCGGCGGCATTTTAGATATATTCTGTCCATACATGGAAAATCCTGTAAGAGTAGAGTTTTTTGGCGATGAAGCGGATTCAATCCGCGAGTTTGACGTGATGACACAGCGTTCCATGGACAAAATATCAAAAGTGGTGATAGCCCCATGCTCAGAGGTGGTATTTGATGAAGAAAAAAAGGAAGAGATACTTTGTTTTCTTTCAGATACAATAAAGAGGCTGAAGAAAACGGGAAATGAACCGCTTATAGAAACGTTGAAAAAAGATATGGAGCACTTTGAGGAAAAGCATAATTTCCCTTCAATTGACAAATACGCATTTTCTATATATCAGAGGATACCCACCATATTAGAATATTTAAGTCAAGACAGTCTTATATTTGTTATAGAGCCTAAACGTATAAGTGAAAGAAATAAAAGCTTTGAATGGGAGAAAAGAGAGCAGACTAGGGAGTTTATGGAAAGGGGAATTTTGTTTGCCGATGGAATACGTTTTTGGGCAAGCTATGACGATATGCTCAATGAAATAGGCAGGCGAATTCTTGTATCACTTAAAGTGATGTCCCATACGGCGGATGATTTTAAGTATAAGACGTTATGCAGCTTTGCAACAAAAACCACGGTATCGTTTCATGGGAAAATAGAATATCTTTATGACGATTTAAGGCATTGGCAAAAAAACAATGCAACAGTGGTCATTTTGGCATCTAATCGCGGCAGGGGAGAAAATCTTGCTGGAACTTTAAATGACAAAGCTATAGCATGCCGCTATGTTCATGATAAGCCAGCCCTCAAAAAAGGCGAGATTGTTGTTGTTCGTGGGAATTTAAGCAAAGGCTTTGAGTATCCCGAGATTAATTTCGTACTGGTAAGCGACAGGGAGATTTTTGCACAGGAAAGACAGAGGGTTCGGACAGAGAATACAAATAAAATAAAGTCCTATAATGACATAAGCGTGGGTGACTATGTGGTTCATCAGGCGCATGGCATAGGTCAGTATGCGGGAATTCATAAGATGTCTGTAAATGGTGTCACCAAGGATTATCTTAAGATTCAGTATCAGGGAACAGACACTTTGTATGTCCCCGTTGATCAGATGAATATGTTGTATAAATACATCGGAAACACTGATATAAAAATCAAGCTTAACAAGCTTGGCGGCACGGATTGGACAAAGACTAAGGATAAGGTAAAGAAAAGCACAAAAGAGCTTGCCCGTCAACTTATCAGTCTTTATGCAGAAAGAGAGCATACGGACGGGTATGCATTTTCCTGTGATACTCCTTGGCAGCGTGAATTTGAAGATACTTTCATTTATCAGGAAACTGAGGATCAATTAAGATCTATTGAAGAAGTAAAAGCTGACATGGAGAAGAAAAAGCCGATGGACAGACTCCTATGCGGAGATGTGGGCTACGGCAAAACGGAAATTGCGCTTAGAGCGGCATTTAAAGCGGCAATGGATTCAAAGCAGGTCGCATATCTTTGTCCTACCACAATTCTTGCCATGCAGCAGTATAATAACTTCTGCGCTCGCATGGAGAATTTTCCAATAAAAGTGGAGATGCTGTCGCGTTTTAGAACACCTAATCAGCAGAAGAAGATATTAAAGCAGCTCAAAACGGGCGAAATTGATATTGTGATAGGAACACACAGAATTTTGCAGAAGGATTTGGAATTTAAAGATTTAGGACTTTTAATAGTGGATGAGGAACAGCGTTTTGGGGTGACTCATAAAGAAAAGCTCAAGGAAATGAAGAAAAATGTAGATGTTTTAACTATGACGGCAACACCCATACCGAGAACGCTTCATATGGCGATGATAAATATACGTGATATGAGCGTACTTGCACAGCCTCCGGAAAATCGTTATCCGGTTCAGACATATGTTCTTGAGCATAATCCTCAAATACTTGTGGATGCTATGAAAAAGGAGCTTGCAAGGGGCGGACAGGTATTTTATTTATTTAATCGTGTGCAGGGGATTTATCGAACCGCCGAATGGATAAAGGCTATGATTCCGGAGGCAAAAGTGGCGGTAGGACATGGCAAGATGAAGGAAAGCGAACTTGAAGATATCATGTACGATATGGTAAACGGAAATACGGATATATTGGTATGTACGACAATTATCGAAACAGGGCTTGATATTCCGAACGCAAACACAATGATTATAGAAAATGCTGATAAAATGGGACTTGCACAGCTTTATCAGCTAAGAGGCAGAGTCGGCAGATCAAACAGAACGGCATATGCATACCTGACGTATAAAAAGGACAGCGTTCTTTCCGAGGTGGCGCAGAAACGCTTGCGTGCGGTCAAGGAATTTACGGAGTTTGGGTCGGGCTTTAAAATTGCTATGAGAGATCTTGAAATACGGGGAGCGGGAAATATCCTCGGCGCAGAGCAGCACGGGCATATGGATGCCGTAGGATATGATATGTATTGCAAGCTGCTGAAGGAGAGCATAAACGAAGCTCGTGGCATACAGTCAGACGAGGATATTTCTGTTTCCATTGACATTGAGGTAGATGCTTATATACCGGATAGTTATATAAAAAGTCACAATCAGAGAATTGATATATACAAAAAAATTGCCGCAATTGAAAATGAGGACGATAGCATAGAAATCGACGATGAATTGGTCGATCGCTACGGAGATTTGCCGAAAGCGGTGCAAAACTTGATTAATATTGCTCTAATCAAATCAATGGCAAAAAAGGCGGGAATTTGCGAGATTGTTCAAAGCAGCGGGAATGTGCTTCTTAAATTTGCGTTCAAGCAGGTAGATATGAGGATTATCGCGGAGTTGGCGGCGAAAATGCCTTCGCAAATTTTGTTTTCAGCATCGGAAAAGCCATATATAACTTATCGCGTGAAGGAGAAGAAAAAGCTTCTTGAGAATATTAAATTTATATTACAAACCATAAATGAATTGAAGAGTAATGATAAATGATATATAATATATGACAGATGCTGCATGGCAGACTGTTCATTGAGGAATTTGTATAAATGGTACGATGCAGAGTGTCGTTATTATGATAAGGAGCATAGATCATGAAAAAATATATAATAATGCTTTTACTGATTTCAATTTCAATATCCGCATGCTCCGCGGCCAAAAAAACTGTTGTGAGGGTGGGAGATGCCGATGTATCACAAGCAGAATTTTTGTATTATTTGGAGAGCGTTAAAAGCCAGATGGCGGGAACGGAGCTTACCAGTGATGAGGATTGGCAGACAAAGGAGATAGAAGGCAAAAAAGCAATTGATGTTGCAAAGGAAAAAAGCCTTGATACTGCAATTGACAATCTTGCATATATTGAGGTTGGGAAAAGGCTTGCGCCGTTGACCGATTCTGAGAAAAAACAGGCGGAAAGCTTTAAAGCGTCAATTAAGAACAGCAAGGCAAAGGTAGAGGGAGGATACGAGGGCTTTTTGAAAGAGCAGGGAGTAACCGATGATTTTGTTACTATGCTTTGCGAGTCCGAAACGTATAGAAGAAAGCTTCTTTCCAAGGTTGAGGAGGAGGACGGTGTAACCGAGGATGAATTGAAGGCTGAATTCAATTCGTCATACAGGCGTGCAAAGCACGTGCTTTTTCTCACGAAGGATATGACTACGGGTCTTGATTTATCTGAAGACAAAAAGGCGGAGGCGCTTAAAAAAGCGGAAGATATATATCAAAGAGCCTTGGCTGGAGAAGATTTTACGACTTTGGCAAATGAATATTCTGAAGACCCGGGACAAAAAACTAATCCTGACGGATATGTGTTTACGGATGGGGAAATGGTTACAGAATTTACGGACGGGGTGGACAGCTTGCCTATCGGCGGGGTTAAAATTGTTCAGACGGAGTATGGCTATCATGTGATAAAAAGGCTTGCGCTTGACGAAACGGCAGAGCTTTATAATAAATTTTTCGAAAGCAAGAAGGATGCCGTGAAAACGGCGGTTTTGCAAAAGAAACTTGATGAGAGAATGCAGGATTGGGAAAATCAGTTGGGAATCAGCATCGAACTAAACGATAAGGTTTACGACAAAATAGGCAAATAAAAATGGCGCCATACGGCGCATTTTTATTTGCCTATTTTATACAGCACATCAAAAAAACCGGGGAAAGACACATCTACACAGGATATATTGTCTATTGAAGATTCTCCGTCAGCCATTTGAGCCAAAACAGCAAGCGACATTGCCATTCTGTGGTCATTGTATGATTTAAAATCAGCTCCAAAAACGGGCTTTCCGCCGTTTATTATCATGCCGTCATCGGTTTCGGTGATATCGATGCCGCATTTTTTAAATTCATCCACTATCGCACGAATTCTATTAGTTTCTTTAACCTTTAGTTCCTCGGCATTTTTGATTACTGTCTTTCCGCTTGCAAAAGCTGCGGCAACGGCGATTATCGGAATTTCATCAATCAATCTGGGGATCATATCACCGGAAATTGCGGTTCCCTTTAAATCGGATGTGGATACTGTTATGTCCGCGACCGGTTCATTGTTTATAACTCTTATATTTTCTATTCGCATATTTGCGCCCATTGCCCTAAATACGTCAATAATTCCGGTTCGGGTTCCGTTAATTCCAACGTTTTTTAGTGTTATTTCAGAATTAGGCATGATTGCGCCAAGTACCATAAAGAATGCGGCGGACGAAATATCTGAGCATACTTCAAATTTCTGAGCTTGAAGTTTTCGTGCCCCGCTGATGCTCACTGACAGACCGTTGGTACGAATATCCGCACCCATGGCGGAAAGCATCAATTCCGTATGATCACGCGATTTTTCAATTTCATTTACAACGGTAGTTCCTTCTGCATATAAGCCTGCAAGAAGAATTGCCGTTTTAACCTGAGCGGACGCAATACTCATATTATATGTGATGGCGTGAAGAGGGGAGCCTTTGATGGATAAAGGGCAAAAATCTCCGTCAATCCTGGCTCCCATCAATGACAGTGGTTCGGTTACCCTGCGCATGGGACGCTTTTGTATAGATTCATCTCCAGTTATTACCGTATCAAAGTCTTGACCTGCCAAAAGCCCGCATAAAAGTCTTGTTGTCGTACCCGAATTGGCAGTGTAGAGCACTTGTTCTGGCTTTGACAACCCTTTTAGTCCTTTGCCAAAGACAATAATTTTCTCCTCCGAAACCGATATATCAATGCCCATTTTCCTAAAACAATCAATTGTGGCAAGGCAGTCCGCTCCGCTGAGAAAATTATAAATTTCGGTTGTACCCGAACAAATCGAGCCGAGCATAACTGCTCTGTGGGATATTGATTTGTCGCCGGGGACTGTAATTTCACCGCGTGCGAACGGGATTTTTTTTATTATCATAAGTACATGAGCCTCCATTGCAGCATTTATTATTCATAATTCTACCACAACCCCAATATGATAGCAATATAAAACTGCCGAAGAGGGGTGTGTTTCTATAAAAAAGCAAAGCTTCGTAAAGGGTGCCATGATACTTATTGCGGCCAATGCCATATCTAAAATATTGGGTGCGGTCTTTAAGATTCCTCTTGCATATATTCTTCAGGAAGAGGGCATGGCAATTTTTAATACCGCATTTCAGGTATATATTATGGTGCTTTCATTCATCATTTCTGGCATACCTCTTGCAATTTCAAAAATGGTTGCAGAAAATATGGCGCTTTTGCGTGAGAATGAAGCGCATAAAATCATCAGAGTATCGGAAATTTTGCTGGCGGCAATCGGTACGGCAGGCTCTTTGATTTTATTTTTCGGCGCGGGACTTATTGCAAGCCTTATGAAAGATCCCGAAACGGCATACTCGATTAAGGCAGTTGCGCCGGCGATATTTTTTGTGGCACTCGGAGTTGTTTACAAAAGCTATTATCAGGGCGTTCAAAATATGTTCCCCACGGCGGTTTCTCAGGTGGTGGAGGCTGTAATAAAGCTTGCGGCAGGTTATGCGCTGGCGATATATTTTATCAACCATAGAACTGGTATAACATCCGCCGCTGCAACATTCGGAGTTACCATTGGAGAAATTGTTGCAACCTTTATTTTGCTGGTTATGTATTTGCCACATAAGCGAAAGATCAGGCTTGAAAAAGCAAGCGTACGAACAGTGGAAATTTTAAGAGAGATTGCGAAGATTGCAGTACCTTTGATTGGCGCGGCGGGGGTTTCTAGTATTCTCTCTGTCATAGACATCGCAATGATAAGGGCAAGATTGCAGGCAATTAATTTTACGGCGGAAAGTGCTCATGCCATCGTGCTTCAATACTCTAATTTTACTCATGTATTCGATAAGCTGCCGATATCTTTAAAGATGGGCGAAGAAGGAGCAAGATGGCTTTATGGAGCATATTCGGGATATGCACTTACCATTTTCCATTTGCCTGTAGGAATTGTCGGGACATTTGGTATAAGCATACTTCCCGTTATTGCCGGCGCATTTGCATTGGGGGATATGAAGAAAGCATCAAGGTCGACACAGCTTGCAATAAGAATATCTCTGCTGGTAGCATTTCCATGTGCGTCAGGCATGCTTATGCTTTCTAAACCTATGCTTTATCTCCTTTTCAGAAACACCGCATCAGCACCGCTTTTATCAGCTATAGCGCCTTGTGTGCCGACTGTATGCATTGTTACGATAACAACTGCGATTTTGCAAGCGGCAGGCAAAATTATGCCGCCTTTTCGCAATATGCTTGTCGGAATGGGTATAAAGCTTATTTTAACATATGTTTTGGTGGGTATGCCCCAATTTAATATAATGGGTGCTCCCATAAGCAGCAATGTTGAATTTCTTGTTGTTGCAGTGCTTAACTTGTGTGATGTTAAAAAAGTTATCGGAGTAAGGTACGACTTAAATTCTATAATACTAAAGCCCGTTGTGGCAACCGTTGTCATGAGTGTGGTTATGTATATGCTGTATGAACCAATGTGCATTATTTTTGCAAACGAAATTGGGGGATTGGCTGCCACAGTGGCTGCGGGTAGCGGAGCGTATGTAATGATGCTGGTATTGCTGCAAGCAATCACATGGGAAGAGATTGGAAGTTTGATTAGAAGAATATAAGTGTGTTGCAAGATGGTATGAAACATGAAGTGAAATTTTCTTCTTTGAGAATAACCTCAATATATGGGGTATTATTTTGATGTATATAAGCAATAATTTATTTCATGGATATTTGATATTGAAATTTATAAATTGTTTTGCCTGTGAAAAATTTTAATGACAAGTTATTGGTGTTATGCTATAATGTAGGAGTGTGTTTTGATTTATTTTTGAATAAATTATGCAATTTGCATTTATATACTTTTGATTCGTTTGGACGATTACACATATAGGGAGGACATAGCATTATGTCGAAAACACGACAGGAGAAAATAAGGAATTTTTGCATTATAGCTCATATTGATCACGGAAAATCTACTTTGGCCGACAGGTTGCTGGAACTTACGGGAGAAGTGGAGCTTAGAGATATGGAGGATCAGCTTTTAGACAATATGGATTTGGAGCGTGAAAGAGGCATTACAATCAAGGCTCACGCCGTACGGCTTAAATATAAAGCAAATGACGGCGAAATATACACTCTTAATTTGATTGACACGCCTGGTCATGTGGATTTTAATTACGAGGTTTCCAGAAGTTTGGCCGCATGCGAGGGCGCTATTTTAATTGTGGATGCCGCACAGGGAATAGAAGCTCAGACACTGGCAAACACATATTTGGCACTTGAACATGATCTTGAAATTCTTCCCGTTATAAACAAGATTGACCTGCCCAGTGCAAGACCGGAATATGTTATCAGAGAAATTGAGGATATCATTGGAATTCCTGCCGAGGATGCTCCGCAAATATCCGCAAAAACAGGGCTAAATACTGAGAAAGTGCTTGAGGAAATTGTAAATAAGATTCCGTGCCCCAACGGAGATGAAGATGCTCCGCTTAAGGCCCTTATATTTGACTCTTATTATGACAGTTATCGCGGCGTTATCGTTTATGTAAGAGTTAAGGATGGCTGCCTCAAGGCGGGAGACAGAATTAAAATGATGCAGACAGGAGCACAGTTTGATGTTGTAGAGGTGGGGGTGCTGCACCCGAACGGGCTTATTCCGTCAAGCGAGCTTTCGGCGGGAGAGGTTGGATATATAGCCGCAAGCATAAAAAATATAAGGGATACGCAAGTGGGAGATACTGTAACCACGGTTGAAAATCCTGCAAAAGAGCCACTTCCCGGCTATAAAAAGGTAAATCCCATGGTGTTCTGCGGAATTTATCCTGCCGATGGAGCACAATATGAAGATTTGCAGGAGGCGCTTTTAAAGCTTCAGTTAAACGATGCATCACTGCTGTTTGAGCCTGAAACATCCGTTGCCCTCGGTTTTGGTTTTCGGTGCGGTTTTTTGGGTCTTTTGCATATGGAAATAATTCAGGAGAGATTGGAAAGAGAGTATAATCTTGATTTGGTGACAACAGCACCAAGCGTTATTTACAGAGTGCATAAAACAAACGGAGACATACTTATGGTTGATAATCCGACAAACCTTCCTCCCACAGTTGAAATAGACTATATGGAAGAACCCATGGTCAATGCGGACATTATGGTTCCCGTGGATTATGTGGGAAATGTGATGGAGCTTTGTCAGGAACGCCGCGGCGTTTTCAAAGACATGAAGTATATGGAAGAAACCAGAGCGCAGATTTTCTACGAATTGCCGCTTAATGAAATCGTATATGATTTTTTTGATGCGCTTAAGTCAAGGACAAAGGGATATGCGTCCTTTGACTATGAGTTGGCAGGATATAAGCGTTCGGATTTAGTGAAGCTTGATATTCTTTTAAACGGTGATTTGGTTGACGCGTTATCTTTTATCGTGCATAAGGATAAAGCATATGCACGCGGTAGGCGTATGGCGGAAAAACTTAAGGATGCCATACCGCGACAGCTTTTTGAAGTACCAATTCAAGCCGCAATAGGCAATAAAATAATTGCCAGAGAAACTGTTCGTGCACTTCGCAAGGATGTACTTGCAAAGTGCTATGGCGGAGATATTACGAGAAAGAAAAAGCTTTTGGAAAAGCAGAAAGAGGGCAAGAAGCGTATGCGTCAGGTGGGCAGTGTCGAGGTGCCGCAGGAAGCGTTTATGTCCGTGCTAAAATTGGATTGACATAAAATCTAGGGTATTGATGAAATAAAAATTTTATTAATCGTTGTTCATCTTTTATTGATTTGTGCTGTTGCACTTAATTTTACAATAAACTATTTTTGTTTAATATGCTGTTTTGTCTGTAACATACTTGACGATTTGTTGTATCTAATGGTAAAATCAAGTATTGTAAAGTTATACAGTAGTTTATACTTTAAGTTAAGGAGCATAAAATTATGTGGCTTGCCGCTGATTGGGAAGACTATCGTCTGATAGACAGTGCGGATGGCGAAAAGCTTGAATATTGGGGGAGGTATCTTTTAAGAAGACCCGACCCGCAGGCAATTTGGCTTGATAAATCGGAAAAGAAGCTTTGGGATAAAAGTGATGCCTGGTATCATCGAAGCAGTACGGGCGGAGGGAAATGGCAGTTTTTCAATAAAAAGCTTCCAGAACGCTGGACCATATCTTATAAAAGCTTGACATTTAATATAAAACCCATGGGCTTTAAGCATACGGGACTTTTTCCTGAACAAGCTGCAAATTGGGATTGGTTTTCGGAATTAATCAAAAAATCGGGCAGACCGATTAGAATGCTTAATTTATTTGCCTATACGGGCGGTGCTACCGTTGCGGCTTTGGCTGCGGGAGCTGAAGTCGTTCATGTGGACGCATCAAAGGGAATGGTGTCGTGGGCAAAGGAAAATGTACTTTCAAGCGGGCTTGGTGATAGAGTGGTGCGTTATATTGTAGATGATGTGGTGAAGTTTGTTCAAAGGGAAAATCGGCGGGGCAAAAAGTACGATGCGATTGTTATGGATCCTCCCTCATACGGAAGAGGACCTTCCGGAGAGGTTTGGAAAATTGAAGATGAGCTTTACCCATTGATTTTAGAGTGCATGAATATACTTTCAGACAATCCGCTGTTTTTTCTTATCAATTCATACACGACGGGACTGTCTGCGACGGTGCTTAAAAATGTGCTGTCGATGACGATCGGAAAAAGATACGGAGGCGTCATAGAGGCGGATGAAGTGGGGCTTCCTATTCATTCAAGCGGACTAGTGCTTCCGTGCGGAATCAGCGGTCGCTTTTACAGGTAAAATTACGCTGCATTCAGTAAACATTTGAAGCGGCAGTAAGGAGAAGAACATGATTAGAACGGAAAATCTTATATATTCTTATGTTGATGAATATGAGGACACGTCGGAATTTGTAATAGACGGAATCAACCTGCATATTGAAGAGGGTTCGTTTGTCGCTGTTTTGGGACATAACGGTTCGGGCAAGTCCACGCTTGCAAAGCATTTTAATGCAATACTGCTTCCTACGGGAGGGAACGTATATGTAAAAGGCATGAACACGAAGGATGAAAATCTCGTCTTCGATATCAGAAAAACTGCTGGCATGGTCTTTCAAAATCCGGATAACCAGATGGTTGCTGCGATGGTGGAGGATGAGGTTGCGTTCGCTCCTGAGAATTTAGGAGTGGAGCCTGAAGAAATCAGGCGTCGTGTGGATGAATGCTTGAAGGTTGTGGGCATGACACAGTTTTCAAAGCATTCCCCAAGCAGACTTTCGGGAGGGCAGAAACAGCGTGTGGCAATCGCTTCCGTGCTGGCTATGGAGCCGGAATGCATTATACTTGATGAACCCACGGCAATGCTTGACCCGCAGGGGAGAAAAGAGGTAATTGACACGATTAAGATGCTCAATAAAGAGAGAGGCATTACGGTTGTGCTTATTACACATTATATGGATGAGGCGGCAATGGCGGATCGTGTCGTGGTTATGGAAAAAGGACGGATTGTGCTTGATGATGTGCCAAGGAAAGTATTTTCACAGGTGGAGCTTTTGAAAGAAATAGGGCTTGACGTTCCGCAGGTTACGGAATTTGCGCATGAGCTTGGCAAAGCAGGGATAGGAATAAAAAACGATGTGCTTACCGTGGAAGAGTGCGTAAACGAGGTGCTTAAAATGCTGAAATTTGGAGGCGGAAGATGAAAAGCATCATCAAGGTTGAAAATTTAAGTTATATTTATCAAGAAGGTATGCCTTTTGAAAAACATGCCCTGCATAATGTGGATTTGGAAATAGAAGAAGGGGATTTTGCCGCATTGATTGGACACACCGGTTCGGGTAAATCGACCCTTATACAGCATTTTAATGCACTTGTAAAGCCTACTTCAGGGAAAATTTATATATACGGTGTGGATATTACAAGTACCAAAGCGGATTTAAAGCAGATTCGCCGTATGGTTGGTTTGGTATTTCAGTATCCGGAGCATCAACTCTTTGAGGAAACCGTGTATAAGGATATTGCATTTGGTCCTATGAATATCGGTTTTTCGGAGAGTGAAGTAAAAGATCGGGTTTACGAGGCGATACGGCTTGTTGGAATAGGCGAGGATAAGCTTGAAAAATCGCCGTTTGAGCTTTCGGGAGGACAAAAAAGGCGTGTTGCGATTGCGGGTGTGCTTGCGATGAAGCCGAGGGTGCTTATTTTGGACGAACCTACGGCGGGACTTGATCCTGCAGGACGTGATGATATTTTAAGTAGCATCAGGGCTTTGCACGAGGCGGAGAAGGATATGACGGTTATTTTTGTATCTCACAGCATGGAGGATGTGGCAAAAATCGCAAAGAGCGTGATTGTGATGAATGATGGCCGTGTTTTTGCGCACGGGAGTGTTGCGGAGGTATTTTCTAGGGGAAGAGAATTATCTAAAATAGGGCTAAACGTTCCGCAGATTACGCAGCTTGTTTTAAGACTTCGCGAGCTTGGCGTGCCTCTTTCTGAAGATATTTATACGGTAGACGCCGCAGTGGAAGCGGTAAAAGCTATCATAAGGGGGGACAGGCATGCTTAAGGATATTACGCTTGGGCAATATGTCCCTGGAGAATCGTTTATTCATAAGCTTGACGCTAGGGTAAAAATTGTTTTAACCTTCGTGTATATTATTATTTTATTTATAATAGATCAGACCATAAACTACGCTCTGTTTACCATTTTTACAGCCATGTTGGTTTTTTTGAGCCGAGTGCCCATAGGATTTATTTTAAAGGGACTAAAGCCTATGCTTTTTATTCTTTCTTTTACGGCTGTGATTAATTTGTTTATGACGCAGGGTGAGACAATATGGTCGTATCATATTGTGGGAAGTTGGAGCCTTGAAATCACCAAAGAGGGGATTGTTATCGCTGTTTTAATGCTTTTGAGGCTTTTGTACTTGGTTATAGGAACTTCTTTATTGACGCTTACAACTTCCCCTCTTATGCTCACGGACGGGATTGAAAAGCTGCTTGAGCCGTTTAAGAAAATCGGCGTTCCTTCTCATGAAATCGCTATGATGATGACGATTGCAATTCGCTTTATTCCTACTTTGGCGGAAGAAACGGATAAGATTATGAAAGCGCAGATGGCAAGGGGGGCGGACTTTGAAAGCGGCAACATTGTAAGGCGTGCAAAGGCAATGATCCCCCTTTTGGTGCCGTTGTTTGTGAGTGCGTTCCGCCGTGCCGATGATCTTGCTGTAGCGATGGAATCGAGGTGTTACAGGGGAGGAGATAACCGCACACGTATGAAACAGATGAAAGCGACTTACAGGGATGCTGTTGCCGGAGCTGTTGTGACGCTTTTTTGTCTTGTCTTGATTGTTAATGAAATTATTCTTTAGAGAGAATTCTGTTGTTGAATTTTAAATTGGTTAGTGATATAATGTCCATGGTGCGGGAAAAGGAATTTCCTGACCATGGATATTTTGATGCCAGCATTGAGGTTTTTATGAGAAATATAAAGCTGATACTTCAATATGACGGCAGTGCATATCACGGATGGCAAATCCAGCCGAACGCCGTTACCGTGCAGGACACGGTGGAAAGAGCGATCAAACAAATCACAGGTGTACGCTCTGCGCTTATCGGCTGCGGACGCACTGATTCCGGTGTTCATGCCGATCGATACGTATGTAATTTTTTTTCTGATACAGCTATTCCCATCGAAAGAATTCCACATGCATTAAACAGTATATTGCCGGAGGATATCGTCTGCAAAGGTGCGGAGGATATGCCGAAGGAGTTTCACTCAAAAAATTGTGCTAGGAAAAAGCGGTATGTTTATCGTATTTTTAATTCCCCCGTAAACGACGTGTTTATGCGCAGATATGCGTGGCATTACAAATTTCCGCTTGATATTGAAAGCATGAGGACGGCGGCTGGTGCTTTTGTGGGTACGCATGATTTTTTGGGTTTTGCGGCGGCGGGATTTACGGTAAAGACTACGGTCAGAACAATTTTTTCTCTTGATATTGACAAATATGGTGATCTAGTTGAAATATCGGTTGTCGGAGATGGCTTTTTGTATAACATGGTAAGAATTATCGCAGGTACACTGCTTTATGTGGGATGTGGGAAAATTTCCGCTTGTGACATTTCGGGGATTATCGCGTCAAGGGATAGAAAACGTGCAGGGATTACCGCGCCTTCTCATGGATTGTGCCTGTCGGAGGTGTATTATTAAATCTTCGATGGTATTGATATATAGGTGGAGAGAGTTTTATGTCAAAAGATAAAAAGAAAAAGGGTTTGTTTTTGTTTGCGTTCATATTGATTACGGCATTGTGTGCATCAATTCAGATTTGCGGAGGATCCGACTTTTTTTCAAATTACATATCAAACTTTAAAAGAAACACACAGAGTCTAATGGAAAAATTTAATATATCTATTCCTGATTCATGGCAAAAAAATCTACCCGTTGCCACTTTGTCTGCAAAGGATGAAGACGCCGAGCAAACGGAAACGCCGATAAAAGAGTCCGCCTCTGAAAGCAAAACTGCCGAAAAGGAAACGGATAAAAATCAGGCCGAGCAGTCATCTTTTGTTGCCTCACATATTGTCGCACTTGATAATGCAGATTCGGCACAATACGCGAGGTATAAGGAGTATTTGGTTTGTGCAAGTCAGACGGAGCTTATGGCATTTGATAAAAACGGACAAAAGCTATGGACAGTTGCGGCGCAGGCGGTAACGCCCATTTTAAAAACAGCGGGCAAATATATTTTGCTTGCGGAGAAGGGCGGTACGAAAATCAGTGTATTTAAAGGTGATAAGGAGATATATTCGGTTGAAACCCAAAATGAAATTATCTCGGCTTCCATATCATCAAACTGCGATGTGGTTGTTGTAACGAAAAAAAGCGGCTATAAAGGTTCTGTAGTTGTATACAATAGAGATGGAAAAGAGGTTTTTGTCTGGAATTCAGGCAACAGTGATATCTTGGATGCATCCATTTCCGCTTTAAGCAGACGAGTTGCGGTAGCGCTTTTGGATACGGACAATGGCATAAAGGGCAGTGTGGCATTTTTTGATATAACCAAGACGGAAAGCTGTGCAAAGCAGGAATTTGATGATGCCATCGTGTTTGACGCCGAATTTTTGGGAGAAACTCTAAATGCCGTCTGTGACAATAAAATAATAGGCTTGTCAAGTAAGGGTAAATTAAGCTGGAGCAGGGATTATGAAGGAAAACTTCTTTCAAAGTACGGTTTGGATACTTCCGGTCTAAAGGCGCTTATGTTTGACGACAGCGCTGCAGCGGAGGTTGTTTTGTTCGACAGCAGAGGGAAACAAAAATTTGGTTTAAGATCCGAAGAAATTCCCGATTTTGTTGACATATACGCAGGGCATATTGCATATAACAATGGGCGGGAACTTCTTTTTGTCAATCTTACGGGCAGGGATATACGAAAGTATAAGATTGACAAGGATATGAAAAATGCGATAATATTGGGTGAAAATTCTATTGCTGTAGTATATCAGAGTGGTCTTGAGTTTTTCAGACTATAAAAATAATGTGAGGTGATGAATATGCAGATTTGGACGCTTTTTGACATTGGCGTGCTTTTGATATTTGCATTGTGCGTTCTGCATGGCTTGCGAAGGGGTTTTATGCGTGCGGCATACCATATATTGTCCATTGCTGCGACAATTGTCATAGTTATGATGTTTCAGCAGACAGCAGCTAATTTTTTGAGTACCACACAAATTGGAACAATGATTAAAGAGAAGGTTGATGAAAGTGTAAATATCGTTATGAAAAATCAGAAGTCAAATAAAAGCCTGTCGGATATTGCAAGCGGAATGGGTCTTCCTTCTTTTATGGCAAAGGGTATTGAAGAACAATCTAAGACGATTGAAAACACAAAAGATTCGGTTGCAAAGGTTGCCTCGGAAAATATAGCAGAGGCTGTTATGGGCATTGTATCGGCTGCACTTTTGTTTATGGCGGTGCGTTTTGCATTATGGCTTCTTTTAATGATATTGGATGCAGTGTTTAAGCTTCCGGTTTTAAATTTTGTCAACAAATCGGCTGGCGCTGTTGTGGGAATTATAAATGCTCTTTTGATTATATATGTTCTATGTGCGTTGATTATGCTGGTGACACCTGTGGATAAAATGACGCAAATGAATGAAATAATGGAAAAGACAGTTTTTGCAAAGCATTTTTATGAAAACAATTTATTAATGGAAGTATTTATATAAAGGTTTGCATAAAAACAAAGGAGGAAAGATTATGTATAGTGATTCTGTGAAAAAAGGTGTTGAAAGGGTCCCTCATCGTTCGTTGTTTAAGGCTGCAGGCTTTACGGATGAGGAAATAAAGCGCCCATTGATAGGTATCGTAAATTCAAAAAATGAAGTTATTCCCGGTCATGTACATCTTAATACAATAGCCGAAGCAGTGAAGGCAGGTGTACGTATGGCGGGAGGTACGCCTGTAGAATTTCCTGCAATAGGAATTTGTGACGGGATTGCCATGGGTCACGTAGGAATGAAATATTCGTTGGCTTCAAGAGAGCTGATTGCCGATTCGATTGAAGCAATGACAATGGCGCATGGTTTTGATGCGCTTGTACTCATCCCTAATTGCGACAAAATTGTTCCTGCAATGCTTATGGCGGCGGCAAGATTAAACAGACCTGCCATTGTTTTAAGCGGAGGGCCTATGCTTTCTATCGATTTCAAAGGCAAATTCCGTGATTTAAATTCCGCTTTCGAGGCAGTCGGTGCTTACAAAGCCGGCAGCATCAATGAGGAGGAGCTTTTGGACTTTGAAAACAATGTCTGCCCGACTTGCGGTTCATGCTCAGGTATGTTCACGGCAAATTCAATGAACTGCCTGACGGAGGTGCTTGGAATGGGACTTCCGGGCAATGGAACCATTCCTGCTGTATATTCGGAGAGAGTGCGTCTTGCAAAAGAGGCCGGAATAAAAATTATGGAGCTTCTTGAAAAAGATATAAAGCCAAGTGATATTTTGGTTCCAGATGCGTTCTATAACGCACTGAGAGTAGATATGGCTTTGGGCTGTTCTACAAATTCAATGCTGCATCTTCCTGCGATTGCGCATGAAGCAAAGGTTGACATAAGCCTTGAGATGGCGAACGATATCAGTGAGCAAACGCCGAACCTATGTCATTTGGCACCTGCGGGGGAACATCACATTCAGGACTTGTATCATGCAGGCGGAATTATGGCGATAATGAATGAGCTTTCCAAGAAAGGTTTGCTGAAGCTGGATTTAAAGACAGTGACAGGAAAGACTGTAGGAGAAAATATTGCAAATTGTCCCGTTAAAGATTATGAGGTAATTCGTCCCATTGACAAGCCGTACAGCCAAACAGGCGGAATTGCCGTTTTAAAGGGTAATCTTGCGCTTGATGGTGCAGTTGTAAAACGTAGTGCAGTTTCTCCTGAAATGCTTGTGCATTCGGGGCCAGCAAAGGTGTTTGACAGCGAAGATGATGCAATTGCTGCAATTTATGCTGGCAAAATACAAAAAGGCGATGTTGTGGTGATTAGGTATGAAGGCCCCAAAGGAGGCCCTGGCATGAGGGAGATGCTTTCTCCGACTTCGGCAATTTGCGGTATGGGACTTGATAAAGATGTTGCGCTTATTACGGACGGAAGATTTTCAGGAGCTACACGTGGAGCGGCAATAGGGCATGTGTCCCCCGAAGCAATGGTAGGCGGGCCGATTGCGTTTGTCAGAGATGGGGATATAATAGAAATTGATATTAAAAAAGGCGTATTGAATTTTAGAGTAAGCGATGAAGAGATTGAAAAGCGTAAAAAAGGTTGGGTGCCTAATGAACCGCGTGTTAAAACAGGATATCTAAAGCGTTATTCAAAGATGGTATCCTCAGCAATTCATGGAGCGGTAATGATTGACGAATAGTATAAATATATCCTGCGCTTTGAGCGTGGGGAAAGGAATGAAGTGAATGCAGGATGGTATTGCACTGGCGCAAAAAACAAAGGAAGAACTCAAACAAATAGCACATGGTTTAGGTATTGCAAAAATTTCGGCAATGAAAAAGGACGAGTTGATTGCCGTGATTACGGAGCATACACGAGAATTAGCCCGTGAGCCCGAAAATATTCCCATAAACGAGAATAAGCCGATTGCGGAGGAGGATGTCATATCCGTTAAAAATGTGCGTCAGCGCCCCGATGATGTGGTTGAAGTGAAGGGCGTGTTGGAGGTTATGGCGGACGGATTCGGTTTTTTGCGCTTTGAAAATTATCGTCCCAGTGAGCATGATGTTTATGTATCTCCTACACAGATACGAAGATTTTCTCTTAAAACAGGCGATGAAATTGTGGGAGATTCAAGACCCACCCAAAATGAGGACAAATATTCTCCGCTTTTGTATGTTAAAACGATAAATGGCGACAGTATAGAAAAGGCAATCAGAAGAAAATCATTTGAGAAGCTTACACCCATATATCCAAAGCAGAAGTTCAAGCTTGAAACAGAGCCGGATCACTATTCCATGCGTTTGGTAGATATAGTAGCGCCAATCGGGAAGGGACAGCGCGGGATAATTGTTGCCCCTCCCAAGGCGGGGAAAACCACTTTAATCAAGCAGATAGCACAGAGTATTGCGACAAATTATCCGGAAACCAAACTGATTGTTTTGCTGATAGATGAGCGTCCTGAAGAGGTTACCGATATGAAGCGTTCTATCAAAGGGGATGTTATTTATTCCACTTTCGACCAGCAGCCTGATAATCATACAAAGGTTGCGGAGATGGTGCTTGAACGTGCACAACGTTTGGTTGAGCAGGGGAAGGATGTTGTCATATTGCTTGACTCCATTACGAGATTGGCGCGTGCGTATAATTTGACCGTGACTCCGACAGGCAGAACTCTTTCCGGAGGGCTAGATCCTGATGCACTCTTTAAGCCTAAGAAATTTTTTGGAGCGGCAAGAAATATAGAAGAAGGGGGAAGCCTTACAATTCTTGCTACGGCTTTGGTGGAAACGGGAAGCCGTATGGATGATGTTATTTTTGAGGAATTTAAAGGAACGGGAAATATGGAGCTTCGTTTGGACAGAACCTTGCAGGAAAGACGCATTTTTCCCGCAATTGATATCCTAAAATCGGGAACGAGGCGTGAGGAAGACCTGCTTTCTCCCCGTGAGCTTGAGGCTGTTTGGGCAATACGCAGGGAAATGGATAAGCAGTCAAGCGGTGATGCGGTGAGTTTGTTGCTTAATTATCTTATGCACACTCAAAACAATGAGCTGTTTATTGACATGATACTCAGAAATTATGGAAAAAGATAGCGTTTTTTGTTCTTGACTATATTGGAGAGTATGTATAAAATAGATATTGTTTTAACAATATGCAGTTCGTTTTGGAGGTATAAAAAATATGGCTGAATTACGTTGGAATCCGTTGATAAAGGATTGGGTTATGATTGCGTCGCATCGTCAGGACAGGCCCCAGATGCCTAAGGATTGGTGCCCGTTTTGCCCAGGTTCGGGAAAGGTTCCGGATCATTTTAAGGTATTAAAATATGATAATGATTTCCCTGCACTGAGTCAGAACCCGCCCAAGCCCGATGATGTTGCAACAGATCTTTACAAAACAAAGCCCGCTTATGGGAAATGCGAGGTTATTTTATACTCGCCTGAACATACAGTAACTCTTCCTCAGCTTCCCGAGGACCATATAAGGGAACTTGTCGATTTATGGACAAGCCGTTTTGAGGAGATAAGCAAAGATGAAAATATAAAATATGTGTTTATATTTGAAAATCGCGGAGAGGTTGTAGGAGTGACTATGCCGCATCCGCATGGTCAGATTTACGGCTATTCGGTGGTGCCTAAAAAGCTTGAGCTTGAGCTTGAATCATGCAGAGAATATTTTGAGGAAAAAAATAGATGCTTGATTTGTGATATGATTAAGGATGAAATGGATTTCGGCGGCAGGGTGATATTTGAAAATGAACATTTTATCGTATTCCTACCGTTTTTCAGTGAATATCCGTATGGAATTTATATTGCGTCAAAAAGGCACGTTCAAAACCTTACGGAATTGACCGAGGACGAAAAGAACAGCCTTGCTAAAACACTAAAGCAGGCGGCCGGCACATTAGACAGTTTGTTCGATTATGCCTTCCCGTATATGATGTGTATGTATCAAAATCCTGTAAATGGGGAGAATGTATCGGAATATTATCATTTTCATATTGCATTTTATCCGCCGATGCGCTCCGCCGATAAGGTGAAATTCAATGCATCGAGTGAAACGGGAGCGTGGGCTCACTGCAATACGACGGCTCCTGAAGAAAAAGCAGAGGAATTGAGACAAGCATACAAGAAATTTATGGAGAAGGAGGGATCCATTTGAATTTGAATGATTTAAAACAGGAGTTTTTAAAAAGGTTCGGCGGAGATGATAAGGATATTCGTTTTTTTACGTCTCCGGGACGTGTCAACCTTATAGGGGAGCATACCGACTATAACGGCGGTTTTGTATTCCCTGCGGCGCTTTCCATGAATACCACGATTGTGGCAAGACCCAGAAACGACGGTATACTTCGTATGCAGGCTACCGATTTGGACATCAAGGTTGAGGGCAGTTTATTGGAAATAGAAAAATATAAGGACTTGGAATGGGGAAATTACCAGTTTGGTGTTGCAAGTGAGCTGATGAAGGCAGGCTACAATGTTATAGGTGCGGATATGCTTTACCATGATACAATTCCTCATGGCGGCGGACTTTCTTCTTCAGCGGCGATTGAAGTTGCAACGGCGATTGCCATGGTCATGCTTGGCGGAGGACAGGCGCCTGATGGCGTGGAAATGGCAAAAATCGGGCAAAAGGCTGAAAATAATTATATCGGAGTAAACTGTGGCATAATGGATCAGTTTGCATCCGCTATGGGCAAAAAAAATCATGCGATTTTCTTAAACTGCAAGGATTTGTCATTTAAGCTTGTGCCTCTTGCTCTTGACGGCATGAAAATTGTTATATCAAATACAAATAAGAAGCGTTCGCTTGCCGCATCAAAATACAATGAAAGAAGAAGCGAATGTGAGATCGGCTTTGAGATTTTGAAAAAGGCACTGCCTAATGCGACTTGCTTGGGTGATGTTACATATGAGGAGTTTGAAGCGAACAAATACCTGATAGAGAATGAAACTGTCAGAAAGCGTGTTGCCCATGTAATTTCGGAGGATGACAGGGTGCTAAAGTCAGTAGAGGCTTTGAATAAAGGCGATATAGTTAAATTTGGAGAACTCATGACTGCATCCCACCACTCACTGAGAGATTTGTATGAGGTAACAGGAGAAGAGCTTGATACATTGGTAGAGGAAGCTTTGAAAATAGACGGCGTTTTAGGCTCAAGAATGACGGGTGCAGGCTTTGGCGGCTGTACGGTCAGTATTGTTAAAAATGAGGCTGTGGACGAGTTTATTAAGTGTGTGGGTGAAGCATATGAGCGTAGAATAGGGTACAAGGCTTCATTTTATGTGTCCGAGGTGGACGACGGCGGACGGGAAGTTTTTATTTAATAACACTATAATTAACATCAAATATAAAAATACCGACCAAAGATGGTCGGTATTTTTATATTTGATACTTGTATGGTATTATATTCTTGTGTCTTGTTAACAAAAAACATTAATTGTATATTTTCGCATTATAAGCATTAATAACACAGTATAGCATAATTTCTAAAAAAGATAATATAATCATACGGGTGATGTAAATGAAATGCTCTGTTATAGCGCTCAGTAACGATAATGCGAAAAAGCATTTTTGGTCAAGGCGGAAAATACAAAAAAAATGGCTTTCATATACCGGTTACAGCGGCGGCTGTGACGTATACATTCTTCCGTATAAAAACACCGAAATTTTTAACATGGGAGAAAAAAAGCTGCTGAAAATATTAAATAAGCTTTCGGAAGATATAACAAACAGTATGATTTTTACCTGTGATAATCGAAAACTAAAAGACATTCTTCTCCTTTTTGGTGCAGCCGAAACGGATGGCAGTGACGTTTTTTTGGACATATCAGATATACTGATAAGAAAATGCACAAAAAATAATGGTTGGGCACAGGAAGAACTTGAAATTGGTATATATGACTATGAATTTACAAACAAAAGCATCTATCTTGCGAATCATTTATCAAGAAGCTATGGGCATATTTCTCTATTTACAAAAAACGTAGACATAGCAAGTTCATATATGCTTGAGGTTTACGAGGAAAGCGGTATGCCGATAAGAGTGAGCGATGATTTTGAGAATTATTTAAAGACTATGAAAATTATAATTGCGCTTGGCAGGATAAAGGAAGGGGAGATAGCGGAAGACGCGGTAGTTTTAGATGTGTTTGATGAAAATACGGATGGAAGCTTTCACAGGATTTCTCAAATAAAATTCTCGCTGCCGGATGCCTTTGAGGATTTGCCTGCTTTAACAGGCAGAAAGGCGGATCAAAAAATGATTGACTTTATTATCAGTACCGGTGCACAATTGATTTTGGGTGAAGATATACAAATTATAGGATACAGTTGAAATATTGGTAGTTGACAACCAAAAACAAGTTGTTTATAATATAGGCATTATTCAGGGTTATATATTTTTGAGATAATAAATATTTATTGTATATAGATAAATTAAGGAGGAAACGAAATGGTGGAAGGAAAAGAAATTGTATTGACAAGTGAAGGGCTAAAGGAACTTGAGGATGAGCTTGAACAATTAAAAACTGTAACGAGAAAGGAAGTTTCCGAAAAAATCAAGCAAGCTCTCGCTTTTGGTGATTTGTCTGAAAATTCCGAATACGATGAGGCGAAAAATGAACAGGCACGTGTTGAGGCGAGAGTAAGCCAGATTGAATATATGCTCAAATACGCTCGTGTTATTGATGAAAATGAAATTAAGAGCGATGTCGTAAGTCCCGGATCGAGGGTAAAAATTTTGGATATTGAATTTGACGAGGAACTTGAATATACCATTGTAGGTCCAACGGAGGCGGATCCGGGCAAGAATAAGTTATCTTATGAATCACCTGTGGGAGCTGCGATTTTGAACCATTCGGTAGGCGATATTGTGGATGCAAACACTCCGGCAGGCGTAGTGCAGTTTAAAATATTGGAAATTAAGAGATAAAATAATAAACCCCTTTTGCACATAATATAATGGAGCAAGGGGGTTTTTGTGTGAAAAAAAACGTAATTATTGTTTCAGGAGTGTATATTGCGACAATTATAGGAGCAGGCTTTGCCTCGGGTCAGGAGGTTGTGCAGTTTTTTGTAAAGTACGGAAACAGGAGTATTGTTGGAATTATCCTTGCAAGTGTAGGCTTTTCGTTGGCAGCGGGTGCGGTTTTAAACAGGGCAAGAATGAATGAAATCGATGATTTTAAAGAATATTTGGCAGTGCTCATGGGAGATATGCCAGCAAAGTTTATAGATTTTGTCATAACAATTTTCATGATGGGCATATTTTGTGTTATGGCGGCAGGAAGCGGAGCAACTTTGCATCAGCTTATAGGAATATCCCCTATGGTTGGCGCAGCACTTATGAGTGTTTTCTGTTATGTGTGTTTTCTGTTTAATGTTAAGGGCGTTATGGCTGTAAACGGTTTTTTGGCGCCGGTTATTGTTTTCGGTATTTTTTTTGTCTGTTTTTATATATTGCGGTATAGGGAGATTCATGTATTTTCAAGCTCAATTAAAATGCTTGCCGACAATTGGATCGTATCGGGTGCAAATTATGTAAGCTATAACCTTTTAACGGCATCAGTAATATTGGTCAGCCTTAGACGATGTATAAAAACAAAGCGGGAAGCAGTATGCGTGGGAATAATTTCCGGTGCTTTTCTGGGACTTATGCTTTTTTTGATATGGACGGTAATAAAGATATATTACGGGAAAATTATTTTAGGTGAGGTTCCTATGCTTACCTTGGCTGTGAGACAGGGGTACTGGTTCGGGATAATGTATATGATCGTCCTTTTTATTGCAATGGTAACAACAGCAATATCAAGCGGATACGGTGTTATAGAGAGAATATCCATGCAAACCAAACTCGATAGAAATTTTATAACAATATGCGTGTGCATTATTGGCTTTGCGGGAGCGGGAGTCGGATTTTCTTCCCTGATTGAATATGTATACCGCATTTGCGGGTATGCGGGATTTATTTTGCTGGCGGAAATCCTTTGGGATATAGTGCGAATGAGATAAAGTTTACGGTGGTTTTATAGATATTTATATTGACAATTAGTATTTTTTTATTATAATTTAGGTTATTATAAGAATATAAGTTTTAATTTTGGAAAGAAGTGACTAAAAATGGGCAGAATTGATGATTGCCTTGCTGAATATAAGGATTGGTGTAAAAAATTAGGCATCGTTACCGTATCGGATGTTAATAAAATAATTAATGATGGAAGAGAAAACTGGCTGATAAATGTAAGTGAGATATGGCATGAGCAGAAGATTTCCGAAATATCAAAGAAAATTAAGGATGATATTGATAAGAAAAAAATCATTCTTATCAGCGGTCCGTCATCATCGGGGAAAACATCCTTTGCCGTAAAGCTTCAACTGCATTTGAAGGTTCTCGGAATTAATGCAGTTTCAATATCCCTTGATAATTATTATATAAAAAATGAGGATATGCCGCTAAACGATGAAGGAAAACCTGACTTTGAAGCGTTTGAGTCCATAGATTATATGCGTTTTAACCAAAATGTTGAAGATCTTATCGCAGGAAAAGAAACTACAATTCCTATCTATGATTTTACTAGTTCATCCAAAATTGAAAACGGAAGAAGGTTAAGGCTTGAACCCAATGAGGTAATCATAGTGGAAGGCATACATGGTTTGAATGAAAAACTGACTTATAACATAAGCGATGAAAATAAATTTCGAATTTATTGTTCTGCTCTGACTGCACTCAGCATGGACGACGGAACAAGAATAAAGTCAAGAACAACACGCCTTATAAGGCGTCTTATACGGGATTACTATTTCAGGAATTCAGATTATAAATATACATTTGAATTGTGGCCGAATGTTGAGGCGGGTGCAAAGAAAAATATATTTCCTTATGTGGATCATGCGGACGTTATTTTCAATTCATCTTTGCTATATGAATTGTGCGTTTATAAGCGGCATCTAAATGAGGTATTCAAAGACGCTTCGGAGGATGACCCCAATTATGAAATGATTTCTCACCTTATGTCAATTGTAAACAGTTTTTGTTCGATTGAACCTCATATTACGCCGGGAGCATCATTGGTGAGGGAATTTGTAGGAAACAGCACTCTTGACATATAAAATTGAGAATAATTGTTCAAACGGCACATAAAAGCAGTTTCACAAAAAAGCGAAACTGCTTTTATAATTTTTAATATTTCTAAATCGGCTTGTAAATCAAACGGCCGCCGTGAAGTGGAGGGCCTGCGACATTTTTGTCATACCACGCCCTATAGCAAAAGATTCCGGCCCTTTTGTCGTGGTCATACCCGCCGCCGTAAGCAAAATATCTCTTTCCTGTGTAGGAGAAAAATATATCCGAAAAATGCTTTGTATATTCCGCACCTTCTCCAAGCTCTGCCGGCAGCATAACGGCTGGATTTTTCTCATCATATCCCATATTTTTGACAAAGTACACCCATTCCGATTTATTACCCTGAACTCCCAGCTTATCCTGAAGAGGTACGGTGCATGAACATGGCTTGAAACTTTCTTCATCGTTGTACTTTGTAATATCTGTGGAAAGCTTAAACGTTAAGTTATCGATATATCCGTCTGCCAGCATTGCCCATGAATTGCCCCAAAGATTTTCAACATATCTGTATTTTATAGCGGATTTGTTGTTTCTTATACCGTTTTCTCTGCCTGTATTTCCGCTTACAGCATCTGCTTTCCCTGTTCTTTGTGTTCTATGGTAGATAACATCCGCTCCTGTGCTTGTAGATACCGTGTCTGTTCCTATGGTATCGAAAGAAACAGGGGAGCCGTCAAGATTTCTTAAGTATATGGATGTAAATTGGTTGTCAAATTTTTCTTTATTGTAAATTTCCACATCCGCAACAACATCGTAAGTAGCGCCAATATGTGTAATTGCAACAATATCTCCGACATCAAATTCTGAAGCGGCATATGTTTTGATTACTATTCTGTTGGTTCCCTTTTCTGTAAGCCTGGATTTATATCTTTCAGCGCTCAGTATCGGCCATACCAGACCTGTTAAGCCATCTCCTATGGTGGTTTGAGAATCCCTGTCTGCGTATTCTACCATGTACAGGCGCTGCAAAACCCATATATCTCTAAAGCCCACCTCTTGAAAGCCGAGCCCGTTTGCTGCTGCAGCAGTTTTGAGTTCATCAAGAGACAGCGTTGTACATGGCTGTACACCGCTTATGCTCCTTAATTTCCCGTTTTCAAAGCTTCCTTCGTATGCTCCGATATACACCTTATCCAAAACCTTATCTCCATCTATAAATACAGGATCCAAAACAAAACCGTCCTGCTCCGTAGGGCTTATATAAATGTATTCGTATCCGCCTTTTCTGTAGCGCTTGAAATAATGCTTTGGGATTTCCACCATCACCTCTCCGTTGCTGCCGTCTAAGGCAAAACCGTCTTCATTTGAATATGTTATTTTTGTATTTCCGATGCTGTCCTTTTTTACGTTGCACAGCTTTATCTCAGACCATGGGTATATTGAAGAAAAATCACTTTTTCCCTCAATATCGCCCACGGAAGGGGATGCCGACAAGCCTGCGGCATTTCCAATTCTCTTGCATGAAGACGTATTTGCATTTAAGCTGTATTTTATTCCGTACTGCGGCTGGGTGAGCTTGATTTTTTGACTTTTCACCTCCGCCAGCGGAGTTTGATTCCATACAAAAATCTTCAATGTGTAATTTTCATCCTGCAATGACGGCAAATCAAGAGTTTCGGTCACGTCCGTAGATTCTTCTATGTGCTCTATTGACACACCTGCCAAACGGTTTTCACCGTCAAAAACGGCGATGAAAACCTCTGCAGCCTTTTTTTCTTCATTGGCAACAGAAAGATCCACACACAGTTTATCATCTGCATATGTATAATTTTCAATAGTTGTTTCTATTGGGTATGAAGCATTCGGATTAGTTTCCTCAGCATATGCTGTACCAGAGAGAAAAAACAAAAAAATCATGACAAATTTCAATATGGACAATTTTATTTTCATAGATACAACCACCTAACAGCCATATGTTAACAACATAACATTTTTATAGCGGTATTATATACGAAATTTTCCAAAAAATCAATATGTTTTAATAAAGACAAACGTAAAATTGTATATTATAAATTATGATATCCTGTACAATCTTGCACGAATATGATAAAATGTGCTCATCATAAAAACTGTTGGGAGAGAAACCGTGAAAACAAATCAGTTAAAAGCAGGAGTAATATTATCTTATATATCAATATTTGCATCGGCAGTTATTTCCGTCGCATACACTCCCGTGATGCTGAAGCTTTTGGGGAAGAGTGAATATGGCTTATACAACTTGGCTGCATCAATCGCAAGCTGGCTGGGACTTTTAAGCTTCGGTTTCGGCAGTGCGTTTATGCGGTATTATTCCCGTTGCAAGGCAAATGTCGACTATGAGGGCATATGCCGCTTAAACGGCATATTTATGTCCGTTTTTTTGTTTATCGGGGCGGCGGCATTATTTGCGGGTTTTATATTGATACTGAACGTGGAATTCATTTTCAAAGGCGGCTTGACAACTGAAGAAATAGGCAAAGTAAAAGTGCTTATGGCAATTATGACATTTAATATAGCGGTATCATTTCCTGCAAGTGTTTTTGACTCCAATATTATGGCAAATGAAAGATATTTGTTTCAGAAGATTGTAAGTTTGGCAAAAACCGTTTTGAGTCCTTTTCTAACTCTTCCTCTGCTTTTTTTAGGCTATAAATCCGTTGCAATGGCGGCAATGTCAACCGTGCTGACTTTAGGCAGTTTATGGATAAACATGTGGTATTGCTTTAAGAAACTGAATGTGAGGTTTATATTTTATGGCTTTGATATAGGCTTGTTAAAAGAAATATGGATATTTTCTTTTTATATTTTTATCAATATGATTGTAGATCAAATCAATTGGAATGTTGACAAATTTATCTTAGGAATATACAAGGGTACGGCGGCTGTCGCCGTTTATTCCATAGGTGCGCAGTTTAACACATACTATTTGTTGTTTTCCACATCAATTTCATCCGTTTTTATTCCAAGAGTAAACAAAATGATAGCAGAACACAGCACCAATGAGGAAATAACACGGCTATTTGTAAAAGTAGGCAGAATGCAGTTTGTGGTTTTATCGTTTATTATAATAGGATTTATAATTTTCGGAAGATATTTTATAAAAATCTGGGCGGGAGAGGATTATGCCTCGTCTTATTATGTTGCACTGCTACTTATGCTTCCCACAACAATTCCGGCAATACAAAATTTAGGGCTTGAAATACAAAAAGCAAAGAATATGCACAAATTTCGCTCTATTATATACATGGCGATAGCGATAATTAATGTGTGCGTCAGCATACCGTTAGGAAGGCTTTTTGGGGAGATAGGCTGCGCCGCAGGTACTGCGGTAGCTTTATTTCTAGGCAACGCAATAGCTATGAACTGGTATTATCAAAGAAAAATAGGAATTGATATCCGCTATTTTTGGAAGAAAATAGCAAAATTTTCTTTTTCGCTTATTCCGCCCGTGGCATTTGGTATCATAGCTGAAAATATGCTCACTAGCATAGGAAGATGGTTATTTTTGGGCGTGATTTATTTTCTGTTGTTCGCAAGTTCAATTTATTTTTTGGGAATGAACAAAGATGAGAGAAATTTATTTGTCACACCCTTGGCAAAAATCAAGCTGCAAAAAAAACCATGACGAACACATTACCTATTATTACATATTATGATAATAATATAATATTTTCAAATTTATAACATTTGCTTGACAAAAGAGATAGAGTTTTATAAAATTATTAGTATATGAATCAAACATATGAATTATGCGAATAGGATATAAAAAGGGGTATAGGTATTTGGGGGATAGAGGTTATGTTGTATTTGAAAATAAAAAGAATGATTGACGTTGTTATGTCATTTGCCGGAATAGTGCTTTTGCTGCCGCTGTTTCTTGTTTTGATTGCGGCGGTAAAAATCGACTCGAAAGGACCTGTGTTTTTTGTACAAAAGAGGGTTGGTAAGGGAAAGAGGTATTTTAACATATTAAAGTTCAGAACCATGCGTGTGGATACACCAAAGGAATGTCCCACGCATCTGCTTGAAAATCCACAACAGTATATTACAAGAGTGGGAAGGATTATGCGAAGAACAAGTCTTGATGAATTGCCACAGATATGGAATATATTAGTTGGAGATATGAGCATAATCGGACCGCGTCCCGCTTTATGGAACCAGTATGATCTTATAGAAGAGCGTGATAAATACGGTGCAAACGATGTTCGCCCTGGGCTTACGGGTCTTGCTCAAATAAGCGGAAGAGATGAGCTTGAAATTGAAGAAAAGGCGAGGCTGGATGGGGAATATGTTGAAAACATGAGTATTGTCCTTGACACAAAGTTGTTTTTTAAAACGATTTTCAAAGTCTTAAAACATGATGGAGTCGTTGAAGGCGGAGTTGGAGTTTTAAAGAGAAATAAGGGAAAAAGTATCGGTCGGGAGAATGCCGCTTTATGAAAAAGGTGTTGATTATTGGTGAAAACAGCTATATAGGAACATCACTTGTAAAATGGCTAAAACATTGGGAAAACGAATATGCCGCAGACAAAATATCAGTTCGGGACGGCGGATGGAAGGGAACAGATTTTAGCGGATATGATGTTGTTGTTCATGCGGCAGGAATTGCACATATCAAGGAAACAAAAAAAAATGCGGCTTTGTATTATGCGGTAAATCGTGATTTGACGTATGCTGTTGCTTGTAAGGCAAAGATTGACGGAGTAAAGCAGTTTATATTTTTAAGCTCTATGAGTGTTTACGGCATGGATTTGGGAGTTATAACAAGGCAAACCACACCATGCCCTAAAAGTTGTTACGGAAAGTCGAAATATGAAGCGGAAAAACTGCTCCAGGGATTGGACGATGAAAATTTCCGCATTGCAATCGTAAGACCGCCTATGGTTTACGGAAAGGGCTGCAAAGGAAATTTTCTGAAGCTGCTCGATTTTAACCTGCCGGTATTTCCCAAAATAAAAAATGAGCGCAGTATGATTTATATAGACAATTTGTGTGAGTTTTTAAGGCTGTTGATTGATAATGAAGACTTTGGCATATTCTTTCCGCAAAATTTGCAATACGTTTGTACGTCAACGATGGTGAGTCTTATAGCCGAAAAAAAAGGGAAAAAAGTGCTGTTGACGGGCTTGTTCAATGGATTTATAGACCTCTTTAAATTCGGCATTTTCAATAAAGTATTCGGCAGTTTGGTTTATGAAAAGGAGATGTCGGCATACAGAAAAAACTATTGCATTTTTGATTTTGAGCAGTCCATAGAATACTGCTGCAAGGATTTTTAAAATATAAGACAGGAGAATATATATGCGCATACTATTGGTAAGTTTCTCCGAACATTACGCAAATCAGGAAACGATATATAATTTGTTTGATTCCCTTAAACAAGATGTTGATATCTGGACGCTGGGTATGAAAAAGCTAAGCTTTAAAGCTGAAATTGAAGACAGGAATATTTTGGTAGACTGTCCTAAAAGACCAGGTATCGAAAAGGACACATTTGATTTTCGCAAGTTCCGAAGAGTCTTGAAAATTATAAGAAATATAAATCCTGATGTTATTTTATTTTACAATGCACACATATGGAATATTATGCTTATTATGAGGCTTAAAAAGATTAAGATTTATCATGTCATACATGACGTAATACCGCACAAGTCTGATAGGCACGAAAAATTTGTTTATATATACAACTGGATAACGGCTCGCATTGCCGATAGAGTTGTCTTGCACAGTTCGACGTTTAAAAAAGACTTTTGCAAAAGGTTTAGGTTCCCTGAAGAAAAATTGCTTGTTACAGAGCTTTGGAGAAAATATGAAGAGTTTGTACCTGTAAAGAATACGGGAAGATGTTTGTTTTTTGGAAGGATTAATCACTATAAGGGGATTGATTATCTTTTAGAGATTGTGCAAAAATGCCCTAATATCCAATTTGATGTTGTAGGAAGAGTTGATGATGGCTTGGAAACAACTATGGAAAAGCTTAGGCAGTTACCAAATGTTCATTTAAATAACGGTTACATAGACGGAGAATTGATGCGTTTATATTTTGTAAATGCCGATTGGGTTATACTTCCCTATAAATCGGCAACACAGTCGGGAGTTGTAATAGATGCATACTGCTTTTCAAGGCCGGTAATTGCTTTTGATGTGGGTGCCCTTTCAGAGCAGGTGAGTCAAGGTATAAGTGGATTTTTGGTAGATGAGGCAGATGTGGATGGTTTTGTTGAGGTTTTAAAAGATAGCGTAGGACTTTCGTCTTCAAAGAAGAATGAATTCGCAAAAAATGCATGGGAATACGGATACAAAAAGTATTCCATACAGGAGGGTGCGAAAAGATTGCTGCAAATATTAAATGATTGAGCATATTATGACAATTATTGTATTTGTAGAAGGGAAAGTCTAACATGAAGAAAATATTGTATGTAACCAGTCTTTCGGGAAGAAGGATCAACAGCTTTATGCTTTCGAGCGTTTTGGCGGCGAGGGAGGCGGGCTTTGCTTTTCACATGGCCAGTAATCAAGACGATGCGGATATGAGGCTGTATAAAGAGGATGCGGAAAAATACGGAATACAATTGCATCATATTGATTTTAGGAGAAATCCATTTAATCCGATGAACCTTATGGCATATGGGCAGCTTTTTTCGCTTATGAAAAGAGAACATTTTGATATGGTGCATTGCAATACGCCCATAGGAGGCTTTATAGGTCGTTTATGCGCAAAGAAAGCAAAGATTTACAAGGTTATTTATACCGCCCACGGCTTCCATTTTTTCAAAGGAGCCCCTCTTTTGAATTGGCTTGTATATTATCCGGCGGAGTGGTTTTGTTCTTTTTTGACGGATGTTCTAGTCACAATTAACAAAGAAGATTACAATTTTGCAAAAAAGCATATGCATGCTAAAAAGATAGAGTATATTCCAGGAGTCGGGATTGATAGTGAAAAATTTAATGGTGCACTTTTCGATAGAGATAAAAAAAGAGAAGAACTCAATATTCCAAAGGATGCTTTTGTTTTAATGTCGGTCGGGGAGCTTAACAAAAATAAGAACCATGAAGTAATAATTCGTGCCGTAAATAAAATAAAGGATTTGAAAGTATATTATATTATCTGCGGCAATGGGAATTTGGAAGGCTATTTAAAAGAGATGTCTACCCAATTCGGTCTTGAGAAGCAGATTAAATTTCTGGGATTTAGAAATGATGTTGCGGATATTTATAAAATTGCGGATGTATTTGCTTTCTCTTCCATAAGAGAAGGGTTGGCAGTTTCTCTTATGGAGGCAATGGCGTCGGGTTTGCCGTGTGTTGTGTCGGATATAAGAGGAAATGTTGATTTGATAGAGGACGGCAAAGGCGGATATTTATGCTGTCCAATGGATGCTGAGGCTTTTGCTGAAAGGATATCGGTATTAGCGTCTGACGTGAAGTTAAGAAAAAAAATGGGTTTGTATAATATGGAGAAGATTAAAGATTTTGATATTGAAAAAGTTAAAGCTGATTTATCGGGACTTTACGGTAGATTATTGCTTGAATAAGAGGATTGGCTATGAGTGAGAAGAAGGTTTTGGTAAATTATATCGGACGAAAGGGCGGAGGCGCCGTATACGCCTATGAGATGACAAAAAGCTTGATTAACAACGGTTGCAAGGTGTATGCAATCATACCATCCAGTATTGAAAATCTGGCTAAATGGAAAGAGCTTAACACAGAAGAATTGATATTGATAGAAACGTATACTAATTATATAAATTATATTATCAACACTGTTAAGTTTAGATTATTTCAATTACCGAAGCTGAAAAAAAAGTTTAAGGATGTAGTCCCGGATGCGGTTTATGTTCCGATGATACAGCCATGGACAAGGATGGTAAATTCCATATTTGGGCACAGCAAGAAAATAGTCACCGTACATGACCCAAAACCGCACAGTGGATCAAGTATTTTATTTGATATGTTTTGCAGAAAAACAGCAGTCGAGGCCGATGATATTGTCATTTTGTCAGAGGCGTTTCGGGATTATTCTATCAGGCATTTTAAGAAGGACGCAGATCATGTGCATGTAGTTCCTCATGGCATATTTGACTACTACAAGGAAGTGGAAAATGACAATAAAAGCTTTATCTATGACGAGAATAAGATAAACTTTCTGTTTTTTGGAAGGATAACGAAATACAAAGGCATTCATATATTAGCAAAGGCATATGAAAAAATGCAAAATGACAATGTTACGCTCACGATAGTGGGCAGCGGAGATTTTTCAGAGTATGCCAAAGAATATGAGGGGCTAAAAAACGTGAGGGTTATAAACCGATGGATAGAGGATGATGAGGTTGGCAGCTTTTTTAGGGGGAAAAATATTGTAACGGTTTTGCCATATATTGATGCCACTCAATCCGGAGTTATTCCAATAGCCATGGAATATAGATCATTGGTGATTGCTTCAAATACTGGCGGGTTGTCTGAACAGGTAAAGCATGGTGAAACGGGATACTTATTTTGTGCCGGAGATGAAAACGCATTATATGAAACGATGAAATATGTTGCTGAAAATTATGAGGCTCAATCGCATATATTGGATAATGCATATGCATATATAAACACTTTTTCCTGGGATACGCTGGGAAGAAAAATTGTCGATATAATAGATGTCAAGGGGTAAAAATTTGATGAAAATATTGATTTACGAAAACAGCTGGGGCTTTGCAAGCTATACACATCAGTTATGCAATGCGATAGTGCAGGCGGACGATAAAATTGAGGTAATATATGCAACAAGTTCGGACAATGAGTATATAAAAAAGCTTGATGAAAGAATTAAGGTCTTGGCGGTTTTGAAAACATATGACAAACCGTATAAGAAAAATTCATTTCGGTGGATGATTGATAGAATAAGTGTAAGTCTTTACAATATTCTGCAGCGAAGCAAAATACTAAAAGAGGAAAAGCCTGACATTGTTTCGATACAGAGCACAATACCGATACTTGATCAGTATTTTGTCGGCAAAATTAAAGCTAGAACGATTCAAACCGTTCATGATGTTATTGTGCCGATAAAATCTTTAAATTGGAGCAAAAGCTCATTACGGCGAATGTATAACAGTGTTGACGAGTTGATTGTCCATTCACAGACCAATAAAGCGCAGCTTTGCAGTATGTTTAATGTTCCAGAGAAAAAGGTTCACGTTATTCACCACGGAACTCCGACAACATATAGAGAGATAAATTCCGAAGTATGCAAAGAAAAACTCCGATTGAACAACGGAAAGAAAACATTGCTGTTTTACGGACTGATTAGGCAATCAAAAGGGCTTGACATATTAATACAAGCCTTAGAAGGGTTGCAGTGCAATTTGGTTATCGCAGGTTCAATGCCGTTTGGCGAGGAATTTGAAAAATACGAAAGACTAATTGAAAAGCATGGTATTGATTGCAGAAAGTTTATTGAGTACATATCCGATGAATTTACGGAGGAATTATATCAAGCTTGTGATATAGTGGTACTTCCATATATTTATTTTTACTCGCAAAGCGGGGTGTTCATGCAGGCTATACAGTACAGGAAACCCGTTGTGGCAACGGATGTAAGCTGTTTTAAGGAATATATAGATAAATACGGATTTGGCATTGTTTGTGAGGCAAATAATGTTGAGGCTTTGAGAAAGGCTATAGAAGAAATTTTGAGCAGTGAGGATAAGCTGCGGGAATATACAAATAACGCATATAACGCGGCTGCTGAAAATTCGTGGGAGAAAAGTGCCGAGCTGCATATAAAGTTGTTTGAGAAGAAGTTAAACAACGAGTAAAGAGGAGTTCTACATGGAAATAAAAAAAGTAAATTTTATGCACTTATCAATAATTTTTATGGCAATATATATTTTTTTCTGGGATTTTAAGTATGTGAACAGCCGATATGTGCTACTTTTATCTGTGGTGCTGGCATTATACAATATTATGATAAATAAGAGCAAGTTACTTTTCAACAAAATAAACAGCTTCTTTTTGGTTATTATTTTATATAACATGATAAGTTTGTTTTACACATCTAATTTTTATGACGGCGTGAGATTTATATTGGTGTTGGTTGTAACAAATATTTTGATATTTGCTATGACAGAGGATGATAGATGTGTTTCATTTGCCGTAAAAGTTCTTGTGTTTTTTTCTTTTTTACAGGTTATCGCGTTGTTTATGCAGTATGCTTTTCCTGAAAAAATTACTCAAATAAGCAGATTATTGCTAAAATATGAGGCTTTTTACAATAACAAGGTGCTTTTATCGTACGGTTATTATTGCGGAATTAATCAAGATAATTTAATGAGCGGACTTTATTGTGCACTTTTGGGGTCATTCCTTTTTGTCTCTTTTTTAACAGATGATAACAAAATAAAGAAAATATTTTATATGATAGGTACGGCAATATGCATAGCCGCTATTTTCGCAACACAAAAAAGAGGCATACTTATCTCTTTTGCAGTAGCAATGGCCGCTACTTTGTTTGTGATGCTAAGAAATAAGAGAAAAGCATTGTTAAGGCTTATTTTTACAATATTTATATTTGGGGCAATTTTTATTTATATTATGAAATTTACTCCATACGGGCAGCAGATGATGATGAGATTTACAATGGAGGAGAATCTTTTCTCCGGCAGGGACATTATATATAGAAAACTTTACAGTCATTTCAGCGAAAACTATATTTTAGGTCACGGTGTGGGGTCTGTGTATTCCGTTGCGGAAGCTGGTGCGCATAACATTTATCTTCATATTTTGTATGAAAACGGGATTGTGGGGCTTATATTATATAGCTTGCTGTTTTCATATGCGTTTTATTTAACGGTGGGAATGATATGCACACGCGACTTCGATGTAAAGACAAAAAGGCTTCTTTATTATTCGGTCTATACCCAAGCATTGTTTTTAGTTTACGGAATGTCGGGAAATCCTCTTTATGACAATTATGTGCTTTTTGTATATGCAATTTCAATTTCAATTCCATTGGCTGTTAAAAGACGCGAAACATCTTATGTCGAAGAAAAAAATTTTTGCGATGAACTTGTCGGCACACGGAGGGAAAATCATACATGAAAGTAGGTATTTTGACATATCACCAAGCAGATAATTACGGAGCCGTACTGCAGGCATATGCATTGTGGCAGGTTATAGAGAGCAAGGGAATTGATTGCCAAATCATAAATTATGATTGCAGGGCGGTTGGGGCGCAGTATAGGTACAGAAAATTAAAATTTGATGGTAACTTGTTTGCTAATATAAAATATAATATAAATTGTTACCTTCATAGAAAAAAGAAAGAAAACTTTGCAAAATTCAGGGCTATGATGAACTTGAGTCCGGTTTACACTAAAGATACCATCAAGGATGCCGAAGACCATTATGATTGTTTTATTGTCGGAAGCGATCAGGTTTGGAACAGCAATTGCAGCGACGGTGATTTTACATACTTACTCGATTTTGCAAAAAACAGACAAAAGAAAAACAGCTATGCCGCAAGTTTTGGAACTGCTGATATTCCATCAGATTTAATTTGCGCATATGCCGCCCTGCTGAAGGATTTTAACAATATTTCAGTAAGGGAAGAGAGAGGGGCTATTTTGGTGGAAAGCCTGATAGGGAAAAGATGTCCTGTGGTACTAGACCCTGTTTTCCTGCTTGATAAAGAGAAGTGGGAGTCGTTTGCAGGGCCTAAAAAAGAGGAATATATTTTAGTATATCAGCTCTACTATACGAAAAGCCTTTTGGAGTTTGCGGAAAGCTTATCGAAAAAAACGGGGCTTAAATTAGTAACAATAAGTATATCCCTTAAAACGCAAGTGTATAGTCTGTTTCATTCAACAAATAAATCAAGCGTCGGGCCTGATGAGTTCGTGTCGCTAATAGCAAATGCGAGATATGTCGTAACCAATTCATTTCATGGAACGGCATTGTCGGTAATACTTAAGAAGCAGTTTTTCACCGAGCTTGCGCCGAGTGAGTATAATGTAAATTCGCGTTTTGATGAATTGTTTAGCACATTCGAGCTTCATGACAGAATAATAAAGGATACTGATTACAATATAGACAACGAAATAGATTACGACAAATTAGATTTAATTTTAAAGCAAAGAAAAGAAGAATCTTTAGAATATTTGGATTTGATTTTGAGTAATTTGTGAAAGCTTTTTTGGAGGAGAGCATGAATAAATATAAAAGATTACTGTCAGATACCTTTATATTTGCGGTCAGCAATTTTTCCTCAAAGCTTTTGAATTTTTTCCTGCTGCCTCTATATACCAATGTCTTAACTACGAAAGAATATGGCGTAGCAGATCTTCTGACAAATACAATCAACCTTGTATATCCTATTTTGACTCTGGCAATATCCGAGGCCACTTTAAGATTTGCCTTTGATAAAGATGTGAAAAAAAATCAAATTATATCCGTGACATTGCTGCTTTCTTTTTTGGGAACGGGCATACTTGGGCTTTGCGGTGTGTTTGTAAAGCATTTAAGCGAAACTATGTGGCAGTATTGGATTTATTTTTTGCTGCTGTATACAAGCTATAATCTCCAATATTGCTTTGCGCAATATACCCGCGGGTGCAAAAAGACAAGACTGTATGCCTTGCAGGGAATATTCCAAACAATTACAATCATCATCTTTAATATTTTTGCATTGCTGGTGCTAAAAAAAGGCTTGTACGGCTATTTGGACGCACTGATATTATCGAATATAGCTGCAACCATATTTATGATCATACTGGGCAAATATTGGAATGAAATAATTCACTTTGAAATTAATTTCAAGCTAATGAAGGATATGATTATATATAGTTTGCCGATAATTCCATCATTGATTGCATGGTGGGCTAATAATGCGGCGGACAGATATATTATTATAGCCAAATTGGGAATGGCGTCAAGCGGTGTTTATAGTGTTGCCTATAAAATCCCTTCCATACTTACGGTGGTAACAACAATTTTTACGCAGGCATGGCAGATATCCGCGATATCAAATTATGAAGATAAGGACGCCGCGCACTTTTTTACCAATGTATATAAATATTTTAATATAGCAAGTGTTTTATCGTGTTCGATACTTATTATTTTCTCTAATCTGCTAGCGAAAATATTATTTGCAAAGGATTATTACATAGCATGGAAATATGTGCCTGTGCTTTTGATTGCATTTGTTTTTTCAGGATTGTCCGCTTTTTTGTCATCAATATTCACATCCAGTAAAAAGACAAACGTTTTATTTGTTTCAACATGTATAGGAGCTGCAATGAATATTGGGCTGAATTTTGTGTTTATTGATTTGTTTGGAGCTATGGGAGCGGCGTATATGACAATGATCAGCTTTTTAATTGTTTGGATTATACGTTATTATATGGCGAATAAAATAATGACAATAAAGGTCAATATCTTCAAATCTGTTGTTTCATATGCGCTTCTTATGGCGCAAGCTGTGGTTGTTTCACACGAAATAAGTTTTTTTCTTGGAGCAGGGTTGCTTTTGCTGATTGTAGCAGTGAATTTTTATGAAATACGATATTTGATTAGCAAGCTGCTTCAATACGTATCAAGATTTATGAAAAACAAAGGCACTTATATAAATTGAGAAAAATACTCAACAATTGATGCTGCAAAAATATTTTGTAAGGAGATAAATGAAATGATTATTCGTTCGAGAGCACCGCTGCGTTTAGGTTTGGCGGGAGGTGGAACCGATCTTTCGCCGTATTGCGATGAATATGGCGGAGTTGTTTTAAACGCCACAATCAATATGTTTGCATATTGTACTATAGAAACGTTAGATGGGGAATTTATCACTTTTGAAGCTAAAGACATGGGTGTCAAGGTAACAGTGAACAAAAATGACGAAATTGCACCTGGAGAAATTGATAGTGAGCTTAAGCTGCATTTGGGAGTATATAGACG
>JAOAAV010000074.1 GCA_026418715.1 Clostridia bacterium | reverse complement strand
TTGACCGGAAGCGTCGTTCCAGGTGCTTTCAATGGCTCCGGCTACGTCGCCTGTGGGCGGTGCGGCGTAAGCAGTCGTGCAAAGCATGCAGCCCAGCAATACCACGAGGAGAACAGACAGGATTCTTTTGAGTTTCATGAGGATAACCACCTTTCTGTTTTATTTTTTGCATGACAAAAAACCGCAAAGCTTTATTTGCCCTGCGGTCCTATTTCTTTTTCTGTTGTTAAGGCTTTACAGGCGCAATATTATCCGAGAACTCGGATAACATTGCTAAACTGAGATAAATGTTTATCCGAGTAAAACGGTGACAAACGGCTGAACAAAGCTGCTGTCATAAAATTTTACTCGGATAATAATTAACTATCTACCTCTATACTGTTTGCTTAAAAATGGTAGCATACCGACCGTTGGGTGGTCGGCAAACTGATTCTGCAACTCTAAGTCATTCAAAGCCTGCCCCCTTTCCCTTAAATATTTGTTCGCCAGTTCTGGCGTAACATTGGCGTAGATTGTCGTAGTCATAATTGATGTGTGACCTAAAAAAGCCTTAATGACTATGAGCGATTCCCCACATTCAAGCATATGGACTGCGATGGAATGTCTAAAAGAATGTGGAGTATATGTTTTCCTCTTAAAAAGCTGAGGATACGCCTTCTTTGATTTGATGACATATTTTTTAACAATCTCCTCAACACAAGAGATAGACATTTTTTCGTTGGTTTGACTTGAAAAAATATGCTTTAATCTGTCTTTAGGGCTGGAAGAATCAAAATTTCTGCTTTCAAGGTAGTTTTTCAGCATTGCGGCGCAGTTTTGTGGTATTGTTACCAAACGCGCCTTGTTACCTTTACCGACAAGCCGGATATTTGTTTCCTTCCCCAAGTAAATATCATTAAGCGTCAAATCGCATAATTCTTGCGCGCGCGCACCGCTGGCATAAAGCAAACTAAGCAGCATTACGTCCCTTTTTCCAATAGCACGTCCAGTATCCGGTATATTTAGAATAATGGCAATTTCTTCTTTGGTAAAATATTTTATGTCCGTGTTCTTATGCGTGTTTTTTGGCGGTATTTCGGCGACGCTTGAATGGAATTGCAGCGCTTCGCCTAAGTTTTTCTTCAGTGCAAATTTAGAGAACGATGAAATAGCAGTACGCCTTAGATTGCGCGTTGCGGGAGAACAGCTGCGGTTGACTTCAAGCCATGTCAAATATTCTGATATTATTTCAGAGGAAAGGCTCTTAAATGTTACTTTTTCGGGTGGCAGTCCTTTTTTCTCAAGCAAAAAATAATATAACAGTTGAAAGGCGTACTGATATGAAGTGATTGTATTTTGACTGTACCCTTTAACATCCGGTAAATACGAAATGAAATAATCGGTTAGCACCGTAAGAAGCGTATTAGTTTTCATCAAAGCTCACCTCCGGGAACAAATTTCCTATTGCGGCGTTTACCCTTTGGTGTGACTGCTCATAAACCGTATGGTTGGAACGCAAATACGCTTCGGTTTCTTTTGCGCTGTCATGTCCAAGATAGGCCGCTAAAAATGGGGCAGTATCCTCGAACCGCCTTCCCTCGTTATCTGATTTCAAGAATGACTTTAATGTAAAACAGTGCCTTAAACAATGAGGACAAGGCCCGCGTTTTCGGTTATTTAGCTTTGCGTAATTGACGTCTGCGACTTTAAGCACCCTTGTGAACCATTCGTAAAATGTATTATTCTTAAAAGGCTTACCCGGATGAAGGTCGCTTTCAAAAAGATATTCGCGGCAAATACCGTCGCTATGCGTCATCTTTTTGTAATCTTTCAGAAGATTAGTCAGGGAATCGTCCATAGGAACAAATCTTTGCTTTAAGTTTTTGGCTTCTCTGATTGTAAGAACACCGTTTTCGAGGTCTGCATCTGTCCAGCGCAATGAGCGTCCCTCTCCCAAACGCAGTCCGCAGCCGTATAGTATGCGAAGAAGAACCGGAAACACCAACACCGAGCGCGTCAATGAGTTCCGTGCCTCAAAGTTGTCAGCGGCCGATACTATACGATTAATCTCTGCATCGGAAAACACATACGGGACGTATTCATGCTGCATTTTTGGCAACTCAGGGCAGCTTGCCTCGATTTTTAATGAAGCAAGATATTTTACAAAGCCTTTGACATGGGACAGATTCTTGATTTTAGTTTTCATGCTGACATCCCGTGTTTTTAGCCATGCGGATATGGTATTTGCGTCCAAAACCTTGTTTGTGAACCCATTCGTCACCAAGTATTTATCCAAATCAGTCAAGGAACTCTGAATTTGAAAGATATACTTCCCTGCATTGTGAAGCAACGTTAAATGCTGGACCATCTCGGAGGAAAACGCGCTCTTAAATATATATATCATTGGATCTTCCTCCTAACCGCGTTTCCATATATGCGGCAAGTTTCCCTGTTGCCGGAGGGATTACAATCGCACATGAACGCAAAGACTCAATATCAAATTTCACATAGTGCTTGATAGAAACAGGATCATCGTGTCCAAGTATTTTTCTGACCACATCATATGGTACTCTTTCTGCAACTAATTCGCTTGCCAGCGTCATCCGCAATGAATGGGCACCGCTTTTACGCTCACCTATGATAATTCCCGCACTTTCAATGTGGGTGTGTATGTGCGCCCATATTAAACTTGGAGTTAAGGGTCTATAAGGAGCGAGGAGCGACAAGAAAATATTAGGCGAATCACAGTCAGGTCTTGCAGTTGAAAGGTATGATAATAGTGATTTCTCGATTTCAGGCAAAAGTACTAAACGCTGAGGCAGCTGCGTTTTTTCTTGGATAAAGCAGATTTCTTTGTTCGTAAAATTTACATCCGAAATTTTCAGGTTTACAATGTCTCCAGTTCGTAACCCAAGTCGCAATGCCAACATAACGATAGCGTAATTGCGTTTGCCCGTTTTAGTGCTTGTGTCAATAGCTTTCAATAGCTGCGTAATTTCGGATTTCGTATAAATTGATGGTACAGGGCTGGAGTACCTGACTGAAGGGACAAGAACAGAATAATCGTCATGGAGAACTCTATTCTTAAAAAGAAAACGGAGAAATTGCCGTATTGTTGAATAAAAGCTGTTTTTGTGATGAATTCCATTGAATATATTGTATATGTTCACAGGTACGATATGGGCAATGTTTTTTACTCCACTCGCATCAAATTCCTTTAACACTTTCAAAATATTAAGTCGATGATCTTCAACTGTTCTTTCCCGATAACTGCGCAATCTCAAGTCTTCCAAGTATTCTGCGAATACTCCCTCAAATTGTATAGGACATTTCCTAACTACACGCGGACTTCGCAAAGCTAAATCTCTGCCGCTCATAAAAGCATCAAAGCGATACAATATCCCCTTTAGCGTTCTAACTGTATTTTCAGTATATCTCCTTGATTCTGACACAGTTGATAAAAACTGATCCGCAATTTCATTTGAATAATTCCTGTAATGATTTTCAAGCAGAAACCGTTCAAATTGGTTTACGATCCATCTATAGTTTTGAACGGTATTTTCGCTATATCCCAACCCAAGGAGGTGATTTAAGAATGATTCCAGTTCCTCTTTAAGATAGCTTTCTTTTACGAACATTGTTTTGGCATGCATACAAATCCTCCATTTTCCATTTTAACTTTTTCCATAAGTTAATTGTTGCCACTTTTGGATTTGTATAATCTTATCCGAGTAGAACTATATGATGCTGGCTCTGTTTAGCCATTTACCGTTATTCTACTCGGATAAACATTTATCTCAGTTTAGCGATGTGCCAGTCATCCCAAAAGCTGCCCCGGATGGTCACCGAGTCGGTGAGATTAATGGAAAGCATACCGGCCGGAGTCCAGCAGTCGATGAGCCAAGTATACGGCGTGTAGCTTCCGTCAGGAAACCAGATAGGTGTGAAATGCGTCCGGCGCTTATATGTCGAGTATTTATTGGACTTAAACTCAAATAAAGAGCTGTATCCACCTCTCGTTCTGTCCAGATGCCGCCAATATGTTTCATACCGGAATTCAGGGAAATATGTCACGGCTGTCTGTGCGTCGGTTACCGCCGAGGATTGATTGGTACTGACATTTGCGGTGACGGTCTGGTTGATTCCGTACCCGCTTTTCATGTTCTTGCCGTATGCGGTTGGTGCTTTTGCATCCGGAACCACACTCATCGATGCTGAAAGGCTGGCAGAATAAGAGAGCCAGTCGAACTCCCACCATCCGTGGTCGCACCAATATCCATCTTCATCCGTTCCGTGCCATACCCAATAGGCATGCCACCACGGACGCCATACGCCCCACGATGCCGAGGTTTTTTGCGCTTTATTGGGTGCAGCGGCTGCGGAATATGCATCGTTCCGGTCATCAGCCACTGGATTTGGAGGATCGTTTCCGGAGAGATCAACAATCCTTGCTGTAATAGTACTTTGGCTCGCTGAGCCTCCGCCTGACACCGATACATGAATTGTCATAGTCTGCGGAGTTGCCGGAGTCCTCCAGCGAACCCACACCAGCTGACTGTCGCCCTCCGGATAATATACGCCGCTCACAGTATAGGTCTGACCGCCAATTGTAAACCTCACCGCGACGGGATGGTCCGGATCTGCCTGACCGCCTCGAACAGTCACTGATGTGATGACCTCGGTATTGACTCTGTATTCGTAATCGACCGAGGTAACCTCCGACGGTTCCGGCTCCGCTTCATTGAAGCGCACAATGCCAAGTCCGAGAGATGAGATAATATCTGCATTTGATGCAGCTTTGGTCGTAGAGCCGTCCCATGCCGGGTAGCCAAGGTCCGGTGTTTCAAGGAACATCGCCAACGGCAGGTTCTTGTGACTGAGGGACACCATCTTGCTCCGAAGTCCGCCATTTAACTGCTGGTCGTAGAGTGCTGCTTCGGTTGCGGTCATGGCGTACTTAATTCCCCCAAAGGTCAGATAGGCGATGGGTTCAATGAGCAGTCGGTATTGGCCGTTGGTCAGTATATTAAAATCCATACCGGTGAGGTTTGCGATGCTGCGGATGACCTGTTCATCAGTGAAATAGCTTTTGATTGCAGCAATATTACCGTTACCGCTGGATGTGCCGATAATTTTCGGCAGGGGCTGGGATGGATTAACATAGTTATATGGATTTGTATCCGGTGAAAGAGCACGTCCTCCAGTATATGAGATTTTACTCACTTTTCTAAAGTTAACTGCAATCATGGGTTGTTTGTTTGTAAGGTCAATCGGTGTAGTAACGACCGCATGGTCGCTCACCCGGATAACCGTCACTCTTACGCCCTCATCGCCGCCATTCCAGAAATCCGTGCTTGTACCGCTGCCCATCCCTCCGCCGCCCCCATCCACATTTCCATCTCCTATGGCTAAAACAGAGGACGATGGAAAAACAGTCAGCAGCAACACAAGTATAAGCATGATGCCGAGTATTCGTTTCATGAAAACCTCCTTACAACGCAAAAACACAGCATTTCTGCTGTGTTTTTGCTCTTGCCTATATTGAATCTGTCTCTTATACACATCT
>JAOAAV010000031.1 GCA_026418715.1 Clostridia bacterium | reverse complement strand
TGCGTAACCTGTATTCCGCCCCCAAGCTCACAGGTAGCGAAAGGATATTTTTCATAAGGCAGACGCCAGCCGTCTTCATCCGTCTGTTCAATCAAATCAACCCCCACAGCGGAATCGTTTCTGATTTTGTTGAATACATAGTGGGGCGAGAGTGCAAGCGGTTTTGTGTGTCCTGTCCATGGAGCTTCGGGATACGCCCCGAATACAGGAAGAACTTCATCAACGGGAATTTTTGCTCCGTATGCGCTGTTCCAGCCGGTCACGGTGTAAATAGGCACAATAAATCCTGTTTCAACGGCTATCTTTTTCAACATTAGAAGATGCTCCGCATTATTGACAAGCTCATTTTCCAGCTGAACAGCAATGATATTTCCGCCGTCCTTATAGAAAAGTCCCTTCACCTGCTCATAAATTTTTTCATACCATACTTTCACCTTCTGAAGGTAATCGGGGTTATTGTCACGCAAAGGATATGGTTTTTTTAAAAGCCAGTCTGGGAACCCTCCATTACGGCATTCTCCATGCGCCCAAGGTCCGATTCTGACAACAACGTCAAGCCCCGCTTTTTCGCAATCCTTTACAAATGCACGAATATCAAGATCACCCGAAAAGTCAAATTGCCCTTCGATTTCTTCATGATAAATCCAAAACAGATAAGTTGCAACAGCAGTAACTCCTCCGGCCCTCATTTTGCAAAGCTCTTCATACCAAAGGTTTCTGTCATAGCGAGAAAAGTGAAATTCGCCCATGACCCCAATCCACGGCTTGCCGTTTCGAGTAAGATACAAATTTGTAATGTCTATTCTGTTTCCTTTGTCATCGGCACCGCCTAGATTAAGGTGATTTTTCAAAAGTGGTGATTTTTTGTATTCCTTGAATTTGTATGTCATAAAAAGTTCTCCTTTTTCAATGTTATAAGGACATTATATACAATTTATATTAGTAAGACAATATTTATGATATTTTTTATATACAAAAATTCTATTTAAAACAGTATTTTGTTCAACATCGTTTTATCTTTTTCTCTACGAATGCTACTGTCCAGAATTTCACGGCGCTATTTCTCCAAAGCCTGATAAATCGACAAATAATTTAACAATCGAAAGTTTCACAGCTGTCACGCTGTTTGACGCGAAAAATTCCTTCTTAGCAACTGTATTCATATTCTTGCTAAGAAGGAATTTTGTAATAAGCAGGAATTTTTATCGTATTTTCTCTGCTCACACCTTACTTTGTGCTAAATTTTAATGTTTTCTTCTTTTGTTGCTTTTCTTTACGCCGTTTCTTAAGTTTTGTGCCCTTTTAGCTTTCTTCTTTTCCATGTTTTTAATCTCCGCTTGTTTTTCAATGCTTTTCTCCTTTTCCCTTTTATATGCTCTTTTAATATTTTTTTCCGTTGCATCCTCAGCCAGCATAAAATCAATCTGCCTTGACATCAAGTCAGTGCGTATCAAAGTTACGTTTACTCTATCTCCCACTTTGTAAACTTTCTTTGTTTTTTCCCCAACAAGCTGTTTTTCTTCTTCATCATAAATAAAATAATCACTCATCATCAAATCCACTCTGATGAGCCCCTCAACAGTATTTTCAAGTTCAACAAACATACCAAATGCGGTCACGGAAGAAACCACGCCGCTAAAGTTTTCTCCTACAAATTGCGACATATACGCCGCCTTCATCAAATCTTCCACATCACGCTCACAATAATCTGCCGCCGCCTCCCTCTCCGTCGAAACAAAGGAAGCCTCTGCAGCAAAGGCTTTTAGTTCCTCAATTCTTTCATCATTTAATTTTCCGTCTATGAACTCTTTTAGAATTCTGTGTATCGCAAGATCTGGGTATCTGCGTATCGGGGATGTGAAATGTGTGTAATACTTTGCCGCAAGTCCGAAATGCCCAAGACTGTTCGGAGAATATTTTGCCTTCATCAGCGAGCGCAGAAGATAAGTGGAAATCATAAGTTCTTCAGGCATTCCTCTTATTTTTTCCAAAACTTGCTGGAGCGCTTTGGGATGTATTGGATTGTCATCATCAATCCTGCCCTTAATCCGTACACCAAAATTTGAAACAAAATCATTGAACTCTTTGATCTTTTCACTGTCAGGTGCCTCATGCACCCGATACACAAACGGCAAATCTGACCAAAAAGCATATTCGGCGATAGTTTCATTTGCAACCAGCATAAACTCCTCAATCAGTTTATGCGAAACCTCACGCTCCACTTTTGCAATCTCCACAGGTTCGCCAACCTCGTTTACAATAACTTCAGATTCCGGGAAATCAAAGTCAATACTTCCCCTTTCCATGCGTCTTTTTCTTAGTATTGCAGCTAAATCTTCCATTATTTTTAAATCTGAAAGAATATACTGATATTTTTTTAGCAGCCGTTCATCCGTACCCTCCAAAAGTTTTGTGACATCAGTGTATGTCATTCTTTCTACCGAACGAATTACACTTTTTTCAAGAGTATGACGGAGCACACCACCATTTTCGTCAATTTCCATAAATACGCTCAGCGTGAGTCTGTCCACATGAGGGTTAAGACTGCAAATCCCGTTAGAAAGTTTTTTGGGAAGCATGGGAATCACCCTGTCTGCAAGATACACGCTCGTTCCCCTGTCAAACGCGGACTTATCCAAAGCGGATCCTTCTCTTACATAATGCGTCACATCCGCAATATGCACTCCTAAAAGGTAGTTCCCGTTTTCCTGTTTTTCTATTGACACCGCATCATCAAAATCACGAGCATTCTCTCCGTCAATGGTAAAAATGATTTTATTCCTCAAATCCCTTCTGCCTTCTATCTCCTTTTCATTTATAAGATCGGAAATATTCTCAGTCTCACGCAGAACCTCTTCGCTAAATTCCTGATTTATACCATGCTCAAGCACAATTGCTTCTATATATCCCGAAAGAGCATCTGCGTCTCCAAGAACTTTGGTAATAATTCCATAAACGTGTCCATCATCGGTATATTTTGTAAGTTCTACTAAAACCCGATCCCCTATCTTTGCACCAAGCATATCCTCAGACTTAACGCGCAGCTTTGTATAAATACGCTCTCTGTCACATTTTATGCGAAAAATCCCGTCTTTTTCTTTTTCCACGATACCGGTTAAGCTCTTGTTTCTGCGTTCTAAAACTTTCAGCACGTGTCCCTCTTTGCGGCCGCCTGCCGAATTTACATTGTCAATCTGCACCAGCACCCTGTCACTGTCAAGTGCGGCATTAAGCTTGCTCCCGTATATATATACATCGTCAATTCCTTCCTCTTCCGGAATTAAAAAAGCAAAAAAGCCCCTCTCATTGCATTTTAACGTACCTATAACCTTACCCGCATCTTTTTTCAGAGGAATATACCGTCCTTTTTTCGTAATCGTAATTTGTTCTTCGTTTTCAAGTTCATTTAAAATCGCAAGAAATATTTTATTGTCCTCTTTTGGCACGTCAAGCACAATACAAAGCTCATCAAAGGTTAAAGGAATATATTCCTTGCTGTTTATATAACTTATAATCTTCTCTTTTTTATCCATATAATCAACTTCCTTTCAATCATACACACAACCGAAAACACCCCAATATCAAATGTGATATTAAACAAATAAAGCTGCTTTACAATGTCCGCATTTCCATTTCCGATGTACGGCATAGGAAATTGAATCAAACCCATACAGACAACAATAAGAAAAACAAGCGCATACTTATTTTTATGTCTTCTGTATTCACAAATTCCCAATACAAAAAATAAAGTATACATTGGAATAATAAATAAAAGCGTTTTTGGAAAATGATTTCTTATACTGCTCCACGCATCAAAACGATAATCCGATTCAAGCGGAGCTTTGCCGGAATTTTCTTCAAAAGTTCCTAAATCTATATAAGTATAAAATGCATTTTTGGCAGTAATTTCCATTGCTTTTGCCAGTCTTGCAGGATGTGAAATATAAAATTTCACCAGCTTTACATTATTCATTTTATCATAGAATTCTTCCTGCATGATATTCGTTCTCGGCGGATAAACATATTCACCCAGATCAAGATAAGCATGCTTTCCCGCATCGACCGCCATATCTGGATTTAGTCCAAGCGCTTTCAAATCTTCAGCGGGATTTTCGCTGTCTTTTAGTATTCCATAAAATACGCTGTTATATTGTGTATCGTGGTTCAGCATTATGCTGTGCAAAACGTAATTGCCCGCCGTATACCATAAAAGCAGGCACAAAAACACACATATCAATCTTCTGTATTCACTCTTTTTTTTGAAAATATAAATAAACACCGCAAAAACAAACGGCAAAAGTACAAAGCATTGCAGCTTAGCACCTAGCAAAAATATGCTTGCTGCAAATAGAAATACAATATATCTCTTCTTTAGTCTTTCCCAATTTTCTATAATTAACACACATGCGGCAATAAACATGGATAGCGATATAAGAAGCATAGATTGTCCATACATACTGTTAAACATCGTCAAATTAACACCGTCAAAAAACACAGCAATAAACAAGACGGCAAACAAAATTTTTAAAAATTGATTTTTTATTTTTACAGCACGAAAAATGACAAAACAACACGATATATAAATCGCACACATCACAATCGCCAAAATACGCGTGTCAAAATATTGCCTCAAAAGTAGATGAGAAATTATTTTTGCTATAAATATAGGATATATGTAACTTGTAGACGGTATTAAGCCTATTAAAAAAAGCGGATTTGTAAACTTCATTTTGTAAAGAGGTTCCACATATTCATAGAAGCTGTGATTTTCCATATAATCCAAGCCTGCCTGCTGCATCACCCTCTCAAAATCGCCCTGATCGGCAACTCCGGCAACAGGAGGGAAAAAAATCGTATATATGCATACAAATACCGCTAAAACCAAAAAAATTAATTCCGAATGTGACAGTTTTCGACTCAAAAAAATTCCTCCCCACTTCTCCTTTATTATATTGTATACCATTTTCTTCATACGGGCAATAGAAAAAAATATAATCGGCACAAGGATTTTCTAATTAATTACAAACATGAACAACAATATTAAAGAATTATCTGCGATGATATTTATCTTCAAAATAGGCAATAACTTCATATCTATGGATTATTTCGGAGTCTAACTGTGTAGAAAGCAGAGCCAAAGTACTGCTCCTCGCAGTTCTTTGGCTCTGCTTCCAGAATTGTCTAACTACACCTTATTGTTCATAAATCATAATAAATTTAACTTCTCCGCAAAGCGTATAAATCATAAGTTTTGAACAAGATGTTGAATTATACTTTGCATCTTTAATGTTGCTTATGCTCAGTTTAGTTGAAGTATTTCCTACATATGCACTTAGCGTATCGGTTGAAGTATTAAAACGAATGATGGGCGTGCTTGATGTTACCTCATAACGCTCTGCATTAGTGTCACTTATTGTTCCGTCCGTGTTAAAACCGTCTTGGGTCACACGTATGTATGAAGCCGAATCATCACTTGTTACTTCCAAAACATTAGCTACAAAAGCTCTTGAATAGGTGGTATTGGTTGTAGAATCAATTACAACAGCTCCATCTTCCATAAATGGCACGTCAAAAGCATCGTCTGTCCAATCATACAATGTATTACTTGCATTTAATACTTCTTTCACTGAATCCGCAGATATAATATCCTTTCGATTAATAATCTGACTATTGTTATTATAACCGAATTGAATGACATCACCGGGTTCGACATCCGCAAATTCTTCATTGTCTTCTGCATTTTTCGTTACTAAAGATATGGTTGACATGTACAAGGTAAGCTTTGTTACCGTATCATCAGATACCGTAGTCTCAGACGGAGCTTTGGCTACTACGGACATAACCGTATCCTTTGTAATATCAGCCAAAGAGCTGTTTCCATAAACTACCACTAGTGATGCGATTTTACTGTCATTTACATCATACGCTTCAAGCCAATATGACTGATTGGTTTTAAAAAGCGTAGATGCCGTAAACTTTTGATAATCGCTTTTTGAAGAACGATTTGCAGGCACGTATAAAATGACGGTGGAAGAATTAATATAAAATTGGTCGCTGAAATTATTTGTCGCACTATATTTATATTTTGCCAAAGTTTTATATCTTACCAGTTTATCAGAATCTTTATTGACAACTCCTTCCGTATCGGACAAAGTAATTATTTTAGTTATAAGGTTGTTGCTTATTCCCACCTTTACAAGTTGTGCTATGCTATTTGCAGATGCTTTATTTGCAGAATCCTTATAAACAGTATCAGCATTATTTATATCGGCTCTGCTCAGTGACGCGGTGTCCTCAAGTTTGTCTGCCACATCATCTTTCGATATGTTAGAACCGCTTATGGAAACTTTATCTTTAAATGCAATCTTCTGAGTTGTAGCAGAAGAAGGCAAATATACCGTAGCCCCGTAAGTATCAGAAGTTTCATCCGAATATGTGCTTATGATATAGCCATATGATGCGGAAGCCGATTGTGTTATTGAACAGAATATCACATTATTGTATTTGTCAATGTAAAAAGTTCCTGTTGCCCCAACCTTGATATCATCTATATCATCATCCATATAATCAACACATGACTGACTTATGTAGTAAATACTACCGCCAACCGTGATTTTATCATCGTCAATTTCTGTGATTTCACCTGTCACCGGACTTGCTGTATCGTATACTGTAATAAGTTCTCCGTCTAAACTAATCGCATATAAAAGCACATCATTTGCCGCAATTGACGTTGTCTCTATCGTGCTCCCGTTTTTTATAATCGTATATGAATAACTGTCATCGTCAGGGTCCAACGTCAATGAATTTCCCGAAACAAGCTTGTCCGTTATTATATAATCTGTGGATGTTGGGGCTGATGAGGCCACCATAACAGAATAATTGTTTATAAATAAAACATCCGCTTCACCGTCTGCACTGCTGTCGATAATCTTTATATCTCCGTTTATAAAATTGTCACTCTCAACATTAAGCCACATATCAAGAGCATCTTGAAGTGTTACCGTTGAAGATCCCACTTCAAAACTTTTTGTTTTTGAAACAAGCTTTCCATTATATATAACACTTACATTATCACATTTAAGCCTGATTTTTTCGTACTTGCCAGATGTATTGGTATACTTTAAATAACCACCTGAAAGTTCCTCAATATTTCTCGATGTAACCTCTATCACATTATTTTTCTGTGTCTGGTCGTCAACCGCAATCAAGGTATCTATTTCATTATCTTCAACATCTTTGTAATATATATTTATTACATAACCCAAAATTTTACTGACATCTGAAGAATTTTTGTAAACATTCGAAAAATCAAGTATCTTGATAGTTCCGTCGGACAATGACATAACTTGCATCTGCCCCGACTGAAGCGTTTCTTCCGTGGAGATAAAAGTTTTTTCAACGCCTGTAACCAGAACTTTTGACTTTGTTATGCCCAGTTTTGTTTCTAAAATAGTATCATCCGTGACTTTATATTTGTAACTGCCGTCTACGGACACAATAGTTTGCTGAATGTTAACCGTCAAGGAATTATCAATAAGCTTTGCAATCACCGCTCTGGAAGCGGGTGAAGAATTAGCTGTTGTAATATCCCTGGTAAGACCTAATTGACCGGCAACAGATATATATCCGGTTGGGTAACCGCCGCTTGCTTCGGCATTTGAACCATATCCAAGCATGCAGACCACCATTTTTACGGCTTGCTCATATGTAACAGTGTTATCTGGTTTGAACGTACCATCATCGAACCCATTGATAATGCCTAAGGCATATGCTGTTTTTATATTATATTTAGCGTAATGGCTGTCTATATCCGAAAAGATAAAATTTTCACCGTCTGCCTGAATGTCCTCAACTCCCAAGGCTCGAACAACAATTGTGGTGAACTCCGCCCTTGTAATGGTATTGTCCGGTCTGAAACTCCCATCCTCGTAACCCTTTATAAGACCAATTGTCGTAAGGGTCGTAATCGAATCTTTGTATTGAGTGCCATCACTTACATCACTAAACGTCATCGCCATAGATACCGTTCCGGACATCAAAAAAAAGCACGCCATAACAAAGGCAAGCAGCTTGAAACATTTTCTCATGCAAAAACCTCCAACCATTTTTATTTGCTCATACATAGGAGTGTGGGCAACTTCGCCATCATATACTATAATATCACTATATCGACTTTAAGTCAATTTTTATTTAAAACCAGAAAACACTTCGGAAAATCTTTTCCCGAAGTGTTTTCTTTATGCATTTTCCACAACGAATTTAATTTCTTCGTTCTCTGCATCCGCCTTAATAGTCGTTCCTTTGTGTATTTGATTTGTAAGAGACAGCTGTGCAAGTTTATCCTCAATCAAAACCTGAATTGCCCTCTTCAGCGGACGGGCACCGTATTTGGGGTCATAGCCCTTCTCCAAAATAATATCCTTTGCCTTATCCGTAATCACAAAGTATGCTTCTTTCTCTTCCATACTTTCGATAATGTCTTTAAGAAGCAAATCGATAATTTGTTTCATCTCATCCTTGGTAAGGGGCTTAAAGGTAACAATCTCATCAATTCTGTTTAAAAACTCTGGTCTGAATTGACGCTTAAGGCTCGTTTGAATATTGTCGTTTATCTTTATTTCATCCTCACTCATAAACCCAAGCGCCGAAGTCTTCAGTTCAGAACCTGCGTTTGTAGTCATTACAATAATCGTATTTTCAAAGTTTATTATTCTTCCGTGACTGTCAGCTACACGTCCGTCATCTAAAATCTGCAAAAACAGGTTGAATACCTCCGGATGCGCCTTTTCTATTTCGTCCAGTAAAATTACCGAATACGGCTTGCGCCTTACTTTTTCCGTAAACTGTCCCGCATCATCGTATCCCACATATCCTGGGGGCGAACCTATAAGCTTTGACACCGAATGTTTTTCCATATATTCGGACATATCTATGCGGATAAGCGCTTCCTCATTGTCAAACATAACCTCAGCAATTGTTTTAACAAGTTCCGTCTTGCCGACTCCTGTAGGCCCCGCAAAAATAAATGATACGGGACGTTTTCTTTTTGATATGCCCGCACGGCCTCTGCGTATCGCTCTAGCTACGGCAGATACTGCATCCTCCTGCCCGATAACTCGTTTGTGGATACGACTTTCCAAATTTAAAAGTTTCACAGCCTCATCCTCTGCAAGTCTGTGTACAGGAATCTTGGTCCATCTTTCGATAACCGATGCAACATCGTCTTCCGTAATCTCAGCCTTTTGCGCCTCTGACGCAGCAATTTCGATCGCCTGCTTGATTTGTATTTCCTTGCTCTTTATCTCCGCCACAGTGGCAAAATCCTCACGGCTTGCTGCTTCCTCCATTTTTGCGTCAAGATTTGCCATTTCATTATTTAGGGAAGCCATCTCATACAGCGCTTTGTTTTTTAAATTCACTCTGGAACCTGCTTCATCTATGACGTCAATTGCTTTATCTGGTAAAAATCTGTCCGTAATATATCTTTCCGACATCCGTACAGCAGTTTCAATCACCTTATCGGATATTTTAACCTTGTGATAATTTTCATAATAATCCTTAATTCCCTTTAAAATAAGAATGCTCTCTTCAATAGATGGTTCATCCACCAATACCGGCTGAAAACGGCGTTCAAGCGCACTATCCTTTTCAATATGCTTTCGGTATTCCGCAAGTGTTGTCGCCCCAATTACCTGTATTTCTCCTTTGGCAAGCGCAGGCTTTAAAATATTCGCCGCACTCATCGCACCTTCAGCATCGCCTGCTCCAACAATGTTATGAATCTCGTCGATAATTAAAATCACGTTGCCCATACTGTGAGCTTCATCAAGAATACCTTTAAGACGTGCCTCAAATTGCCCTCTAAACTGCGTACCTGCCACAATGGATGTAAAATCCAAAAGATAAAGTTGATAACCAAACAGCTTTGGAGGGACATTTCTTTCAAAAATTCTGCAAGCCAATCCTTCTGCAATTGCCGTTTTCCCGACTCCCGGCTCACCCAAAAGCACGGGATTATTCTTTGAACGGCGATTTAGTATTTGAATAACTCTCTCTATTTCGTCTTCTCGGCTTATTACCCGATCAATCTGTCCCAAAGCTGCTTTTGCCGTCAAATTCATACCATAAGTATCAAGCATGCTCTTCTTTTTTGGGGCTTTGCTCTTCTGGGAATTTGCTTGATTTTTATCCTTTGAATAATCCGAAGTATTTGCAGTGTTTCCGAAAAAATTATCAAAAAAACTAAAGGGCGCAGCAGGCGCCCCGCCTTCACTTGAAGTACGTTCATCTTTATTGTCCGGCAAATTAAATAAATTTTCCGGAGATGCAATATTTCCTGTATTGCTCATGAATTCAGATATTTGCTTGTTCAATTCCTCAATATCACCGTCTTTTATTCCAAATTGCTCCATTACCTGATTAAACGATACAACCCCCATCTCCTGCGCACAAAGCAAGCACAAACCCTCGCTGGTTGCCTTCTCTCCTTCTATTTTTGTTACAAAAACAACTGCAGGATTTATCTTGCATCTTGAACATAATTTCATGGTATGTCATCACCTCATTTATATCAATAACTGACAATATCTTTACTATGTTAAATTGTACTTCTTACTCCTAAAAGTAAAAAATATTAATAAAAGTTAGTCACGTAGACTTTATTATAACATATTATATGATTTTTTAAAAGTCCTTTTTGTCTTATTTATAAATTTTTTCAAATTTCTCTTATAAATTTTTATTTGAAATATATCCTTTTGAAAAATCAAATATTTCAAATCACAAAGATATTAACTTTGTGCGGTCTTGTTATGACAACTTCTCTGCACTAAAAAAACCGCCCAAACACATCATTTGAGCGGTTTGTCTTGGTGCCGATGGTCGGGGTCGAACCGACACGGTATCGCTACCACGGGATTTTGAGTCCCGCACGTCTGCCAATTCCATCACATCGGCAAACCAAAAGTACCTCTTTATTTTACCACATAAAATGTATAAAGTCAAGACTTTTTTAATTATATTTAAAAATTTGAAAATTGCAAGTTTAATTGCCCACCATAAAATACCAGTTTTACATTAAGCAGCTATTTCATTAGCGGATTTATAACCAAAAATTTTGCGAGGGTAATTGTTTGCCCAGTCTTCAATACGTTGAAGTTCTCTGTCGGTAAATTTGCCGATGTCAGTTCCCTTGGGGATAAAACGCCGCAGAATTCGATTGCCATTTTCGTTGCTGCCGCTCCTTGCTGCTGTATGGATGGGCATAATAGACC
>JAOAAV010000018.1 GCA_026418715.1 Clostridia bacterium | reverse complement strand
TATATCATTATTCCGTTGTGCAAGGTAGACGGTAGTATTTTCTGACGAAAATCTCCACCGTTCCACCTTGACAAGGGCAATTTGGAGATTATTTTTATTTTTTTGAAAAAAGTGTAACCCATCATTGTGTTTTCAACATTTCATACATCACAGCATGAAAAAATTTACCTTGACACAAATAGAAAAAAAGATTAAAATATACTCGTATGCTCGGTGTTTTTTTCAAATTTTGCTTAATGGTTTGTTTGATAAACTTGCAGTATAGACTTGCAATAAAATCATGAGGGGGTGCGGAAGATAGAACCATTGAATGTTGTGCTGATTGTTATCTCGGCGGCATTGCTGGCGGCAAACGCCGTTTCTTTTAGATTGGGAATCAAGTATAGAAAAAATATTGCGGAGGCGGAGATAGGCAGTGCGGAAGAGAAGGCGAGGCTTATAATTTCCGACGCAGTTAAGGATGGAGAAGCGAAAAAAAGGGAGCTTTTGCTGGAGGCGAAGGAGGAAAGCCACAAAATCAGGCTGGACTTTGATAAGGAGCTTAAAGAAAGACGTGCGGAGCTTTCACGTCAGGAAAGGCGAATTCAGCAAAAAGAGGAGAATTTGGACAAGAAAACGGAGTCACTAGAGAAAAAGGACGCCGTTTTAAATCAGAAAATAAAGGACTATGAAGCAAAAGAACAGAAAATAACCGAAATAAAAAACAAGCAGCTTGAGCAGCTGGAAAAAATCTCGGGATTTACCAAGGAAGAGGCAAAGGAATTTTTGCTCAAGGACATAGAACAGCAGGCGAGGCACGAAGCTGCGATTATGGTTAAGGAAATCGAGCAGCAAGCAAGGGAAAATGCGGAAAAGAACGCCAAAAATATTGTGGCGATGTCCATTCAGAAGGTTGCGGCGGATCATGTGGCTGAAACAACGGTTTCGGTTGTATCTTTGCCGAACGATGAAATGAAAGGACGCATCATCGGTCGTGAAGGACGCAATATACGTACCCTTGAAACGCTTACGGGTGTTGATTTGATTATTGATGATACGCCGGAGGCGGTTATCCTTTCAAGCTTTGACCCGATTCGGCGTGAGGTTGCGAGAATTGCGCTTGAAAAGCTCATTGTGGACGGAAGAATTCATCCTGCGCGCATTGAGGAGCTGGTTGAAAAAGCTCGCAAGGAGGTTGAGCTTATTATCAAGCAGGAGGGCGAGGCTGCGACCTTTGAAACGGGTGTGCACGGCCTGCATCCGGAGCTTATAAAACTTTTGGGCAAGCTTAAATATAGAACAAGCTATGGTCAGAATGTGCTTAAGCATTCGATTGAAGTGGCGCATTTGGCGGGAGTTATGGCGGGAGAACTCGGCGCTGATGTGAATTTAGCAAAGCGTGCCGGGCTTTTGCATGACATCGGAAAAGCTGCGGATCACGAGGTTGAAGGCTCCCACGTGACGATAGGTGCCGATATTGTCAAAAAGTACAAGGAAAACCGCGACGTGGTGCACGCCGTTTTGGCACATCACGGCGATATTGAGGCGGAGACGATTGTTGCCGTATTGGTTCAGGCGGCTGATGCAATTTCAGCGGCAAGACCTGGGGCAAGACGTGAAAATCTTGAAACCTATATCAAACGCTTGCAGAAGCTTGAAGAAATTGCCAATGAATTTGAAGGGGTTGAAAAATCGTTCGCAATTCAGGCGGGACGAGAAATTAGGATTATGGTTAAGCCCGAGTCTGTTGATGATGCGGGTATGATTGTTATTGCGAGGGACATTGTGAAAAGGATTGAAAATGAGCTTGAATATCCGGGTCAGATTAAGATAAGTCTTATCAGAGAAACCAGAGCCGTTGACTACGCAAAATAACATGGAAATATATGGACGAAGGCTTTTGCTTTCGTCTTTTTCTGTATTCTAAGTGGAGGAAAATATGAAAATATTGTGTATTGGTGATATTGTCGGGCAAACGGGGCGGGGTATGCTTTACAAATGTCTGCCCGATATGATAAAAGGGAAAAAAATAGATGTGGTAATTGGGAACGGTGAAAATGCCGCCCATGGAAACGGAATTACCAAAAAAGTGTATGAGGAGCTTTGCGGAATAGGCATAAATGTTATCACAATGGGAAATCACACTTGGGGAAATAAGGAAGTAATTCCTTTGCTCCATTATAACGAAAACATCATCCGTCCCGCAAATTTTGACAAAAGCTGTCCCGGCAAAGGGAGCGTGATCATTTATGCGAGCGGGAAAAAGATAGGAATAATCAATATTATAGGGAGAACGTATATGATGCCTTCCGACTCTCCTTTTGCGGCGGTTGACGCTGAAATAGAAAAGCTGAAGGCGGAAACAAACATTATATTTGTGGATTTCCATGCAGAGGCGACGAGTGAGAAAATAGCCATGGGCTGGTATTTGGACGGACGGGTCAGTGCCGTTTTCGGAACCCATACGCATGTGCAGACAGCAGATGAGGTTATTTTGACAAATGGAACGGGATACATCACGGATCTTGGCATGACGGGACCTATTTATTCGGTGCTTGGAATGGATAGAAAAGTTGTGATAAGCCGTTTTATTGACGGTATGCCGCAAAAATTTGAAATAGCGGAGGGAAAAGGACAGTTTTGTGGCGCTGTTTTCGATGTGGACGAGGGAAGCGGCAAGTGCACAAATGTTGAGAGGATATGGATAAGGGAATGAAAAAGGAGCGCATAAGACGCTCCTTTTTTTACAGCCTTGCTTTAACAAATTCGATTGCATCCGACACGGCTCTATCAATTGTTTTTTCAACAGCCACATTCTCGGTGCGCAGTTTATATTCTACTATACCATCGCCAATCTTTTTGCCGACTACAATGCGGACAGGGATACCAATTAGGTCGGCATCCTTAAATTTTACGCCCGGACGCTCGGATCTGTCGTCGAGAAGGGCATCAATTCCTGCCGCCTTTAAATTTTCATATATTTTCTCCGCCGCTTGCATCTGCGCGTCCTCTTTAGCATTCACAGGCATGACAATAACATGATAAGGAGCAATGGATACAGGCCAGATGATGCCGTTTTCATCATAATTTTGCTCTATGGCGGCGGCAAGACAGCGAGTTACGCCTATTCCATAGCAGCCCATGATAACGGTCTGCGACTTGCCGTTTTCGTCGAGGTAAGTAAGGCCTAAGCTGTCCGAATATTTTGTGCCGAGCTTGAAAATATGCCCCACTTCTATGCCTTGTGCGGTTTCAATCGGCGCGCCGCACCTCGGGCAAGCATCGCCCGATTCGATTGTACGTATATCAGCAATTCTGCTTGGAGTAAAATCTTTGTTTATATTTGCGTTTTTAAAGTGGTAACCCGTTTCGTTCGCACCGATAATGAAGTTTTTCATTTGAGCAACCTCAAGGTCGGCAATCACCTCGATTTCAAGTCCGACAGGCCCAGCAAATCCGACATCCGCTTTTGTAATTTCTCTTACCATATGCGGTTCTGCAAGAACCAAATCATCCGTACAGCCGATAAGATTTTTCAGCTTTACCTCGTTGATTTCACGGTCGCCTCGCACCATAGCGGCAATATACTTATCGTCCGCCTTGTATAAAATGGTTTTAGCAAACATATGCGGCTTTGCATTGAAAAACGCCACAAGCTCATCTATTGTATGGACGTTTGGAGTTTGTACCTTTTCTATATCAAAGTCACCTTCAGGGAAGGGCTTTTCGGAAGGCATACATACTGCTTTTTCATAGTTTGCGGCATACGAGCACTTGTTGCAATAAGCAATGCCGTCCTCGCCTACGGGGGATTTGACCATAAATTCCTGTGACCCACTTCCTCCCATTGCGCCTGAGTCTGCGTCCACAATTGTAAAATCAAGCCCTAAACGGGTAAATATGCGGCAATATGCATCATACATTTTTTTATAGGATTCATCAAGTCCTGCACTGTCACGGTCAAAACTATATGCGTCCTTCATGATAAATTCACGGCTTCGCATAACTCCAAAACGCGGACGCGCTTCATCGCGGTACTTTGTTTGAATCTGGTAAAGCGTCATGGGGTACTCTTTGTATGAGCGCACTTCGTTTATGACTGTCTGCGTAAAAAGCTCCTCGTGTGTGGGACCGAGGCAGAAGTCACGTCCCCATCTGTCTTTTAAGCGGAACATGGCAGGCCCGAAAACGTCCCATCTGCCGGACACCTGATATGCTTCGGCAGGAAGCAGGGCAGACATTAAAAGCTCCTGTGCGCCCGCCCTGTCCATTTCCTCGCGTATGATATTTTCAACCTTTTTAAGAGTTTTAAGCCCCAAAGGCAGATAAGAATATATACCCGCCGCAAGCTTTCTGATAAAGCCAGCTCTTAGCATCAGCCTATGGCTTGGGATTTCCGCCTCTGCAGGGATTTCTCTTAAAGTGGGGATTAACAAATTTGATATTCGCATGATTTTCCTCCTAAACAACAAATGGTTTTACTTTAAATAATTTTCGCTTTTTATCATTGTTCCTATTCCCGTAACGGTGAAGATTTCAAGGAGCAGACAGTGCGGTATGCGTCCGTCTATGATATGCACGCCGTTAACTCCCGAATCAATAGCCTCAAGACAGCCGAGAACCTTTGGAATCATGCCGCCGTTTATCACGCCGTTTTCTATCATGGCATGAATATCGTCTTTGAATGCCTCGTAGATGATGTTCCCGTATGCGTCCTTTACGCCTTCCACATCCGTAAGAAGAATCAGCTTTTCGGCTTTTACAGCTTTTGCGACGGCAGCGGCAACGGTGTCGGCATTGATATTGTAGCTTTGCCCGTTTTCGTCCACGCCTATCGGCGCAATAACTGGAATGTATGCATCCTTTGTCAAATGCTGGAGTATACTTGCGTCAATTTCAATTATTTCTCCGACATATCCGAGATCCTTCTGCTCTCCGTCTACATTTGCATATTGCTTTGTGCACTTTATAAAACTTCCGTCAATACCGCAAATGCCTACGGCTTTTCCGCCTTTGCAGTTTAGAAGTGAAACGATTTCCTTATTTGTTTTCCCGACCAGAACCATCTGCGCAACGCGCATGGTATCCTCGTCCGTGACACGAAGTCCGTTTATAAATTCACTTTTTATGTTGTGCATCTTGAGTGCTGCAGAAATATCAGGCCCGCCGCCGTGGACGAGAATAGGGTTTAGTCCTATATATTTGAGCAGGGTGATGTCCTCCATGACGGAATTTTTGAGTTCATCATTAATCATTGCATTGCCGCCGTACTTTATCACAACGGTTTTGCCTGCAAATTTTTGAATATACGGCAGCGCATCAATTAGTATGCCTGCTTTTTTTATAAGTTCCTGCATGAAAATTCCTCCGTTTGATTATAAATAATATCCTGCGTGGTCAAGTCCTGTTTTCTCGTCCAGTCCGAACAGAATATTCATATTCTGAACAGCCTGTCCGGCCGCGCCTTTTATCAAATTGTCGATAACAGACACCACTACTACCCTGCCGAGGCGCTTGTCGACAGCAAGACCTATATCAACAAAATTAGAGCCGGCAACGTGCTTTGTTTCGGGAAGAGTTTCCTTCACACGCACGAAAAATTCATCCCTGTAAAAGTGTTTATATGCGTCAAGAATTTCATCAGCGGTATGGCTGCCGTTTAAGTTTGCATAAATGGTTGCCAAAATTCCACGCTTTTGAGGTATTAAATGCGGTGTAAATGATAAGACTATGGGTTTTCCTGCAATGTTTGAAAGCTCCTGCTCTATCTCCGAGGTGTGCCGGTGTGTGCCGATTTTATATGCTTTTGTGTTTTCCGTACACTCGCAGAAATGATAAGGAAGCCCAAGCCCGCGGCCTGCTCCGGAAACGCCTGATTTTGCGTCTATTATAATATTTTCGGCATGAATAAACCCGCCTGAAAGAAGAGGAGCGGCGCCCAAAATTGAGCAGGTAGTGTAGCAGCCGGGATTGCCGATAAGCCGTGCTTTTTTGATTTTTTCACGGTGAAGCTCGCAAAGTCCATACACAGACTCTGCCAAAAGTTCTGGCGAGGAATGCATCTCGCCGTACCATGCCTCATAAACTGCCGGATCGTCATAGCGGTAGTCGCCGCTTAGGTCGATTACCTTTACACCTTTGTCTAAAATAGAGGGTATGATGCTTTTTGATGCGCCATGCGGCAGGGCGGTAAAGACGACGTCGCATTTTGCTAGTTCATCCATATCAATTTCAGTGCATTCACTTTCCAATATATGATCAAGGCTCGGATAAACCTCGCTTATTTTTTTGCCTTCAAAGCTTTTCGAGCCAACGACGGCAATGTGCGTTTTAGGGTGATTTGTCAAAAGACGCACAAGCTCAATGCCTGCGTAGCCTGTAGCTCCTAAAATTGCAGCTTTTATCATGTTGATGATTTCTCCTTTGCGTCAATTATTCTCTTTCATAAAACATGCTTATGATAATATCCTGATCATAGTTTCCGAAACGGGAACCATAAAGAGTAAGCCCGCCCTTGTATTTTGCGGTATCCTTGACCTCGAACCGAAGCTGTATTTTCTTTGCATCGGGATTGTCGCTGAGTTTAAGGTCTGTTATACATATATCCGATATTTTTTTGCCGTCAATATATGTACCGTCGGCATTTACGTTTAAGACCTTCAAAGAACCGTACTGATTCAGGTTGCCGCCCCACCAGGGTGGATTTAATTTGCCGCGCTTATTTCCAAAATCGCCGGGGCTTATCCAGCTTCCGAGTTCAACTCCGTTTATCGAAAATGTAATTTCACTCGGCCAGTCGTCCTTGACTCCGGGATACTCCGAGCCGATTTCCATGGATATTGAAATAGCAACGGCCTTTTCGCCCTTTAGAAGGTAGTTAGGAATGGTGTATTCCACAAAGCCCTCGGAAAACCAAAGTATTTGCGCATCAACCCTTTCAGGCTCCAGAAAAGAGCGAACCTCGTCAAACTGACCGATGATTTTTTCTTGCGAGGCAAGCCCGCAGGTGGGGCGTACGTCAAATTTGGTGTAATGGCCTATCGGCAGTGAGAAGTTGTGATAGTCGCAGCTGTAGCTGCTGCCAGATGGAAAAGCAATTTCTATGGAAGACATATCAAGAGTGCATATTTTCTGTCTTCCGCCGTTTATGTTTATTGTTTCACACGTTATAATTCCTGCTTCTTCGAGCTTTTTAACATGCATGGTAATGATTGCGCTGCTTAGGTTGAGTTCTGAGGCGATATCTTTGATGTTAAGAGGCTGTCTTGAAAGCATCTTTATGATATCAAGGCGGACATCGCTTGCCAGCGCTTTGAATATCGGAAGATATTTCTTTTCTGTCGATATTTTCATTCGTAAAAAACACATCCCTTCTTTGGACAGAAACAATACGTGATTAATAAATATGTTAATCATTATAATATAAATTTTCACAGTTGTAAAGGCAAACGTACATAAATTTTGACTGCTTGCCGTTTGACGATGTTGAAAATATGGAACAAATGCAGCTAGCCCATAAAAAACTCAAAAGTTGATTAACTTATTTCACAGATATTAAATTTGTAATTTTCAAAAAGTGTCTGATTTTGATTTGATGTTGTGATACAATTGATGGGTGACAAATAAAAAAGAAAATAGACTCCAATATGATATAATGTTAAGTGACAAAAAAACAAAGTATCAAAAGGAGCTATTTTCTATGAACAGTATAACATCAATAGCAAAGTTTCGTCAA
>JAOAAV010000017.1 GCA_026418715.1 Clostridia bacterium | reverse complement strand
AGATGTGTATAAGAGACAGGATATATATTCATTGTCGTTTGTAAAGCTGGGATCCGGAAACAATCTGATAGGCTACTATATGTACCATGGAGGCACAAACAAAATTGGAAAGCTGTCCACATTCAACGAATCAAAGGCTACGGGGTATCCTAACGATTATCCTATTCTCTCTTATGATTTTCAGGCTCCGCTGTCGGAGTACGGGGAAGTTAGAGAGCAGTACAGACTGTTAAATCTTTTGCATATGTTTGTGCAGGACTTTGGTGATGTTCTCGCACCAATGGAGGCAGTTGACAGCGAGGAAGATGTAGCTGTCAATGATTTGAAATCCTTGCGTTACTGTATGCGTACGGACGGCGAGAGCGGTTTTGTGTTCATCAATCACTATCAGCGTTTGGCAAAGCTTGAGGATGTAGATGAAGTCGTGATAGATACAGGGCTGGTCAAATTCCCACAAATTGATGTATGTGGCGATGTAAGCTTTTTTATGCCATTTAACATGAAGGTTGGCGAAAACATTTTAGAATATGCCACAGTTCAGCCTTTATGCTGTGTGGATGATACATACTTCTTTGCGGCGGTTGAAAATATTGAGCCTCAATATAAATTTGCAGACGGCACAGAAGTTTCTCCAAAAGCAGGCATTGATTCAGTATTTAAGGTGGGTGATGCTAAGATAGTTACTCTCACATGGGAGCAGGCTCTGTATGCTAGAAAGTTGTCCGGGAAATTGTATATTGGCAGAAGCTGCGACGTTTATGAAGTTGACGGCAAAATTTGCGCAGCTTGCGACGGAGATTATTCCTATATATACTGGAATGGCACTGGATTTGAAGAGGTATGCGTGAAAAAAGAATTCAAAAATGCAAAAGCCATATTTGAAAATATACTTTCCGAGCCGTTTTCACCAATGTATTCCGAAGAGCTTAATATAGGCGGTAAGCGTAAAACAATATGGCAAAGAATAACCGTAGACTCCGATCAGGGCTTCATTGAGATAAATTATTCCGGTGATGCGGCACAAATATATGCCGATGGGAATTTGATCGCAGACGGATATTATTACGGTTTGCCGTGGAGAGTTCCTGCAAGGCTTCTATACGGCAAAACCTGCTACTTGGCAGTTTCTGAAATGAAGGATGATTTTTACAGAGAATTTTAGGCATTGGTTGCTTTCAACGAATGGAGGTTCATGAAATGCTAAAGAAAAATCTTTGTTGTATCCTGTCGGCACTTAGTATTTGCACAAGCCTCTGCGCATGTGCAAATACTACGCAAAAAAGCAATTCTGATACTCAAACAGTCAAAGTGTCTGTTACATTTAACGCAATGCAAGAATTTGCAAAGGCTGTGGGAGGCGACAAGGTTGAAGTTTCTGCTATCATTCCGGACGGTATGGAGCCTCATGATTTTGAGCCGAAGGCACAGGATATCATGGCACTTAGCAATGCCGATGTTTTTGTGTATAACGGTCTTGGAATGGAAAACTGGGTGCAGGAAGCTCTTGACGCTGCAAATAATGCCGACCTGATTGTGATTCAGGCTTCAAGCGGCATTGATCCGATCGCAAATACGGAATCAAGGGAAATGGATGAGCATGGGCGGTATGATCCCCATGTGTGGCTGAGCATAAAAGGAGCTCAGATCGAGGCGGCAAACATCAAAGATGCACTCATAAAAGCGGACCCCAAAAATAAAGATTTTTATGAAAAGAACTGCAGTGATTTTATTTCTCAGTTAGAAAATCTCTACAATGAATATAGTTTAAAAATTCAATCGCTGAAAAGAAAGAATCTTGTGACAGGGCATGCCGCGTTTGCTTATCTTTGCAGAGATTTTGGGCTGGAGCAAAACAGTGTCGAGGACGTTTTTGCAGAGGGAGAGCCAAGCGCGCAGCAACTTGGTGAACTTGTCAAATATTGCAGGGACAATCACGTGACAACCGTTTTTGCCGAGGAAATGGCAAGTCCCGAAATTTCTCAGACTTTAGCTGATGAAATCGGAGCTAGGGTAGAAACAATATATACCATTGAGAGTAATGAAGATGATAAAACATATTTACAGCGTATGGAGGAGAACATAAGCAAGATTTATGACAGTATGCTGTAAATCAGCTGAAGTCATAGAGAATGTTTTTACTGAGATAGAAAACATGTTGTGATACAATTGATGGGTGACAAATAAAAAAGAAAATAGACTCCAATATGATATAATGTTAAGTGACAAAAAAACAAAGTATCAAAAGGAGCTATTTTCTATGAACAGTATAACATCAATAGCAAAGTTTCGTCAA
>JAOAAV010000094.1 GCA_026418715.1 Clostridia bacterium | reverse complement strand
GCTTTAGGGGAGTTCGGTGCAACAATAATGATTGCCGGAAATATTCCAGGGAGAACACAAACAATGGCAGTTGCAGTATATACCGCAGTGCAGTCCGGAAATAGAAGTCTTGCATACCGTTGGGCAATCATTATTTGTATAATTTCGTTCGCTTCAATGATGCTTTTAAACTTGTATGGAAATTGCTTTATTAAAGGGTCTGCAAAAAAGGAGGGATTTTGATGTCACTTTTTGTAGATATTAGAAAAAACGTTGGGAATTTTATGCTTGATGTAAAATTTGAAGCAGAGAAGGAAACAATGGGAATTTTGGGAATGTCAGGCTGTGGGAAAAGCATGACTTTAAAGTGCATTGCGGGAGTTGAAGTTCCCGATGAAGGGAAAATTGTTTTAGACGGAAGAGTACTATTTGATTCGGAAAATAAAATCAATCTTCCGCCTCAAAAAAGACATATAGGATACCTTTTTCAGAATTATGCGCTTTTCCCTAATATGACGGTTGAAGAAAATATTGCAGCAGGAATTAAAGGAGATAGGAAACTAAAAGAACAAATTGTGAAGGAAAAAGTATCAGCATTTTATTTGGAAGGTTTGGAGAAAAAAAGGCCGGCTCAGCTTTCGGGAGGGCAGCGGCAGCGTGTGGCGCTTGCAAGACTGTTGGCTTCGGGGCCTAAAATTATAATGCTGGATGAGCCTTTTTCAGCACTTGACAGCCATTTGAAATGGAAGCTGGAGCAAGAAATTTTAAAAATGCTTTCTGAATATTCTGGAATATGTATTATGGTTTCACATAATAAAGATGAGGTGTATAGGGTATGCAACAAGGTTGCAGTACTAGCGAACGGTAAAATCGATATTATAGACGATAAAAAAACACTTTTTAAAGATCCTAAAACAGTCAATGTAGCTATTTTGACAGGTTGCAAAAATATTTCAAGAGCAGAAAAAGTAACAGAGTACAGCTTGAGAGCTATTGACTGGAATATTACATTATATGTGGATAAACCTATAAAAGACAATCTGAAATTTGTCGGAATAAGGGCAAATCACATTAAATATTCGGAAAAAGACGATGGCCCGAACATAATGGAGTGTAATTTGCTTCATATTATAGAAAGTCCGTTTTCTCGAATTATCATGATAAAGAATAAAAAAAATATGGTTGAGACTGAATTTTCTCAAATAAGATGGGAGACTGAAAAAAGTGTGTGGGAGAAACTGCAGCATACCAATGATATAAGGATAATATTTCCGAAAGGAAGCATCTTTCTTCTGGAATGATTTGGGGAAAACTTTAAATAATTTAAACATTAAAAAATGAGTTTAGCCTTTTTGCAAACCCATTTTTTTGATGTTGTAAAATCAAAGATTTTTATACAAAATTTATGAATTTTACTGCTAGAATGTATAATTTAACGCAGAACGCAGAAAATATATGCAGATTTTATGAAAGGAGTATTAAATATGTCTCAGTTAAATCAACAAGAGCTTCAAAATCTAAGGCATCTTATCGGAGCGCATGATGTGGCTTATCAGAAAATGCAAACATATGCCCAACAAGCAACTGATCCGCAAATAAGGTCATATTTTCAACAGTCGGCGCAGGATGCGCAGAAAACAAAGCAGCAGCTAATGTCATTTTTAAGCTAGGAGGGGAAATATGCAAGATAAGATAATGGTTAATGATGCGCTTTCATCTGTAAAAAGTAGTCTTACAAATTATGCAACTGTGATTTCAGAATGTGCAAACCCTACTTTAAGGGCATCGATTCAGCAAATCCGAAACGACTGCGAGGCGTCGCAATATGAGCTTTATAAGCTTGCACAATCAAAGGGTTATTATCACCCTGCCGCAACTGCCAATGATGCTGACGTACAACAGGTTAAATCGCAATTTATAAGTTCTTAAAACACATAAAAAGCCGCTTTCATATTCTAAGATATGAAGGCGGTTTTTTTATGTGAAAAAATAAATGCAGATTCTGGTAGCATCTCGGCCACAGGTGTACAGTTTATGGAGCCCAATATTTTAGTTAGGAGATAAGCTTGCAAAAAAGCATAAAAAACACCGATGCAGAGCATCGGTGTTTTTTTATGGATATATAAAGGTATAAACGCAAATGATATTGCTATCTTAACTGACAGCAAGTGGTGATTATCATTTGCAAATATATGAAATTGTCTTTCAACATCAATTGAAGTTGAGCAATTATGCCATTCTCTAAAACTCACAAGAAGACACAATTTCATATATTTGCTGATGATAATACCAAAGCGTGTCCACCTTACTTTTTTATAAAATATTCCTCGTATGTAGATTGTACCATAATCAGAATAAATTATCAATACCTAAAAACGTATTTTTTAGGCGGATTCAAACAGCAAACCGTCCGCCAAGGAAGAAATAACAGCCGCAATAGCATGAGAATTGTTATCCACAGTAATGCAGTCAGCAGCTTTTTTCAAAGGTTCAATGGCATTGGAGACAGCAACGCCCATACCGGCTTCCTTTATCATGGAGATATCGTTTTCATTGTCTCCGATGGCAATCACTTTTTTCATGGGTATGTCCAAAACCTTTGCAAGCTGCCTTAAAGCGTTACCTTTACTTGCATTTTTGGGGAGAAGCTCATAATAATTGGGACTGCTTTGTATGAACTCATACTTGTCTTTAAAAGTGGTATTTTGCAGAACAGACCGAACCTCGTCAACTTGGGATGCTTCCTGCATAAAAAGCACTTTCATCCAAGGCATGGGAACATTGTGGTAATCACCGGACAAATCAGGCAGATGCTCGTGTTTCTGATGCTCCTCAACAATTCTGTTGACCTTGCAAAAATACAACTCATCGGGTGTGCATACCTCAATTCCGGAAAAGGGAAGATTTTTATCCACAAATTCCAATACCTCAAGAGCGTCCTCATCTAATGTTATTTTCCAAAGCAGTTGTTCCTTTTTATGGTCATAAATTCCCGCACCGTTAAAGCAAATCATGGGCACGTTTGGCTTAATATATTGCAGCATAAGCCGCGCACCGTGAGGAATACGTCCCGTTGCAAACGTAAAAAGACCGCCCTCGGATTTAAAATATTCAATGGCATTCCTATTCTCATCGGAAATTTTTTTATCCGTAGTAAGAAGTGTATCGTCTAAATCAGTGCAAAGGAGCAAGCCGTCAAATTTACCCATATGTATTTCCATCCGTCCTTTAAGTTTAACTGCTGTAATTGTATCACACAACAAGCTGTTTTTCAACATAATTTTACGTTGCAGGGCTTTGCAGAGAAGAGATTGACGGAATGGACGTTTAATAATTTTGTACTGTCTATAATTATATCAATTGTTTTTGCAAATGATATATTGTATAATAAAAATGACAGTATATTTGCAACGGAGGAATATTTATGATACAAACACCTCACATTAACCAAACCGCCGATGTAGCGCAGACGGTTTTGCTGCCGGGAGACCCTAAACGTGCAAAATTCATTGCGGAAAACTTTTTAACTGATGCACTGCAGTTTAATGATGTTCGCGGAGCAGCGGGGTTTACGGGAATGTACAAGGGAAAAAGTATTTCCGTTATGGGTACAGGCATGGGTATGCCCAGCATGGGAATTTATGCTTATGAACTGATTCATTTTTTCGGCTGTAAAAACCTAATACGAATAGGCTCCTGCGGCGCACTGCAAGAGAATTTAAAGTTGTATGACATTATCGTGGCGATGGGTGCGTCAACGAATTCAAATTTTGCACATCAATTCAATCTGCCTGGGGTTATTGCTCCGCTTGCTTCATGGGAACTGCTTTCTAAAGTCCACAATGCGGCGCAAACGCTTAAAACCGATATTCATGTGGGAAATATACTATCAAGTGATACATTTTATGCTGAGGATACAAAAACTATGGGAAAGTGGCGCGATATGGGCATATTAGGAGTGGAAATGGAAGCGGCAGCATTGTATTTGACTGCAGCAAGAGCGGGAGCAAACGCCATATGCATTCTTACGGTGAGTGATCATATATTCACAAAACAGGAAATCACGGCGCAAGAGAGAGAAAAATCTTTTTCAAAGATGATCGAGCTTGCTTTGGAAACAGCTACTTTTGAAGCATAGATAAGGCTGACAGACAGTTTTTTCAAACTGCCTGTCAGCCTTTTAACAAAGTTTTTATATATTTTTTATATTAAATTTCGGAGTCTGTGCCATGTGCCAGATCAAGAGTTTCCGCTTGCGTAAAAATTGTGCCATCAGACATTGTTTTGTCGATAGAATATTTATCAGAAAGCTTTATGTTTCTTGTCTGTCTGTTTTTTTGGCCTTTTTCGTCAATAATATTGAATCCTGTGTTTGGGGTGATGTCCCCAGCCTTCAGATGATATTTATCAACTTGTTCTTTTTCAATGGGAATATTTTTGTTGTCTATTTTCAGGTACAGCATAAATTCCTCCGATAGATTAAATATATTTGCAAAAATAGTTTGTCCAATCGTTAACTTGAATATGTGAAATAATTTAATTGCAAAAATAAATTCTTCATAATATAATATAATTTGTAAAAATACAAGGCGAGGTGGAACAATGCTGTCGCAGGTGAACTCATGCGGACTTTTGGGTATAGACGGATACATTGTAACTGTTGAGGCGGATATTTCAAACGGAATGCCCTGCTTTGATATTGTTGGTCTGCCGGATGCGGCGGTAAGAGAGTCAAAGGAGCGTGTGCGGGCGGCGGCAAGAAATACTGGTTTTGAATTTCCATCAAAGCGCATAATTATAAATCTTGCCCCTGCAAATTTGAAAAAAGAAGGACCAGCTTATGATTTGCCTATTGTTATGGCAATTTTGTCAGCAACTGGTCAGCTTGAAATATTCGATAAAGAAAAAACCATTTTTATAGGGGAAATGTCGTTAGACGGAGGAATAAAGCACGTTTCTGGGGTGCTTCCAATGGTAATTTCAGCGTATAAAAGCGGATTTGAAAACATCTTTGTACCAAGCGCAAATGCCTCGGAGGCGGCAATTGTTGAGGGCGCAAAAATATATCCCGCAAATTCTCTAAAGGAAATTGTAGACCATTTCAGCGGAAATCTCCCGATAAAACAGCACAAAGAGGATATATGCAAGTATTTTGGGAACAGTACGGATTCCATACTGGATTTTTGCGATGTGAAAGGGCAGGAGAGTGCAAAACGTGCGCTTGAGATAGCAGCAGCAGGAGGACACAATATTTTGATGATTGGAAGCCCCGGAACGGGCAAAACTATGCTAGCCCAGCGGCTTGGAACAATTCTTCCGGACTTGTCCTTTGATGAAGCGCTTGAGATTACAAAAATACATTCCATAGCAGGAACGCTCAAAAAGGACAAGCCGCTTATTACAACAAGACCATTTAGGAATCCACACCATACAATTTCCCCGTCCGGACTTTCGGGAGGCGGGAGCATACCGAGGCCGGGAGAGCTTTCATTGGCGCATAACGGCGTGCTGTTTTTGGATGAATTGCCTGAGTTTAAGAGGGAGGTTCTGGAGGTGATGCGTCAGCCTCTTGAGGATGGGCAGGTAACAATTTCACGCGTGAATGCCACGCTTACATATCCGTGCAATATTATGCTGATTTGTTCAATGAACCCTTGCAAATGCGGCTTTTTTGGGGATCCAGTCCGTCAATGCAGCTGTACGGGAGCTCAAGTTCATCAATACAGAAGCAGAATATCTGGTCCGTTGCTTGACAGAATAGATATTCAGGTCGAGGTTGCGCCCGTAGATTATAAGGATTTAAGCTCCGAAAGAAAAGGGGAAACATCTTCACAAATCAAGGAGCGCGTAAATCGAACGAGAAAAATTCAACTTGAAAGATATAAAGAATATAACATTTATTCAAATTCACAGCTTGGTGCGGGGCTGATACAAAAATTCTGCCGCCTTGGCAAGGATGAAAATGCTATTTTAAAAGCCGCATTTGACAATTTAGGGCTGAGCGCGAGGGCGCATAGCCGAATTTTGAAGGTCGCAAGGACGATTGCGGACTTGGAAGGAGAAGAGCACATAAATACGGCTCATATAGCGGAAGCAATACAATACAGGAGTTTGGATAGAAAGTATTTTGGTTAATTAGGTATGTGCAAATCAACATTCCGTCCGTTCCCGAAACTATGTCAGGCCCGTCCCATCCCATATATGGGTCGAGGTAATACCATTTGCTGTTTTACTTTGAATCAGTCCGAAAGCATTATATGCATATGTTACGAAAATTCCATTTTAAATCGATGGCATAATCAAATTCGTTATATTTATACAATCCGTTTAAACACAAATTTCCGCTGTTATCGAATGTGTTCCCTTTTTAAGCGTATGCTTTATGGCTGGGATAATGGTATTTGGGAAATATATATTCGTATTTGGTGAGGCGTTTATTATTGTGCCCATGCCTTGAGATTTTGAGCGAACCTCACACTTTGAAAATGAATTTTTCACAAGTGCCTTTCTCATGCAAACTTCGGTATTGGTCGAAGCATCCAAAGCAACAGCGAAACCGCAATCGAATGCAATGCAATCAAATTCTGAGGAGATTATATGCGTGCGAATATGCCCTGTATCCGTTGGGATAATTTTTGTTTCTACGTCAATCCCCTTGATAGGAGACCATATAATGTACAATTCGTCTTTGCTAATCCTGCATGATTTTGTATAGCGGCGTGTAAAGACCAAGCCGTCGTAAACAAAGCAGAGCATACTGTCAGGCGATGCTTCTTCTACGGATAAGTTGGTATAAGGTACGTTAAATCCGAATTTCGTAGAATATGCGAATTTCAGATATTTAGGCTGAATTTGTCCGCAGCCGAAATTATCGCAAAAACTGGCAGGATATAGAGTTGTATTGCCGTTTGTGTGTGTTATCAGCATATTCGCATTTTCAACAAGCTTTTTTTTGTCAAGAATAGGAAGCGGCTGCGGCTGAACACTCCAGAATTCATGATCGTCGTCCAGAGCAAGCACAGCAAAAGACATTAATGCCCAATAAGGAGAGCCGGGGCTGTTGTAATGCTCCGCCATGATAAGGTTTTGATATTTATATCCTATAGTTAGAATATTGCCATTATCAAAAATATTCGATTGGGCCCATTTTCTTAAATTACGTGTTATAATCCCTTTGATTACCCCCACGGAGAAAGGTTTCACACCTGCCAGAAGACAGGCCCCCCAAAAACCTATTTGAGCAAAACGGTAAATAAGCGAGCGCCCGTACGGGACAGCCTCACCGTCTTCCGAAAACCAATAAATATAATCCTTTGCAAATTCAAAGGCTCTTTGCCTGAATATTTCGGCTCTTGTTTCATCATTGGCGGCAAATGAGTATATCAGGCCAAAAAAATGGAATACAAAGGCATTATAATAATCCTTTTGACCACCTATGCCATCTTCATACCAGCCTCCGCCAAGATAAAAATCATCAATTCTCATCAGGTCATTCTCAAGATTTTCCTGAGAATACCTTCTTTTCAGACTTTTGAGCGCTATGTTGACAAAAATTCTAAAGAAAAGCCAATTAGAGTCGCAAACCTCATGCTCATTAATTGTATAAAGCCAATTTGACAAATTGTCTTTTGCTACGTCATCAAGCGGTTCCCAAAGCTTTTGTGGTGCAAGCAGCAGCCCATAAGCTAAAGCGGACATTTCCACAAATTTTTGATCCCTGTTGTGGCAGTTTCCCCAAAATTCAGTATTGTTTGGGTCAGCGCCTGCTGCAATTCCTTTTTGATATATTAAATCAAAACTATTATCGCTTCCTCCTCCTGACCAATATGGAACCAAGCCCCACAGTGGTCTTGAAAAAGCCTCCATCAGTATGGCTTCTTTTTCATACCATGTTCCGGTATTTCCTAAATAAAGTCTGGCAAAGTTCTCGCTATAATGCGGTTTTAAAGGATTTAAAATATCCAAAAGCAACCTTTGAAAATCTTTTTTTGAATTCATGGTTTTCGCCCCTTCAGAAAGTATTCATGAAAATCATATTACTAACTGAGGCCATAGTCAACAAGAAAATTGACAAAAATTTTACCGAGATTAAATTTCAACTTGATAATATGGGAATAAAATCAAAATGTGAAATTTGTTGATTTCACACTGCAATGAAGATCAATATGTCTATGAATTTTCTATAATTAGAGGAGGAAAATAGTATGGCAAAGGTTATGATTGTAGACGATTCACTGCTTGTAAGAATGAATTTAAAAAAAATTTTATCGGAAAGCGGTCATGAAATAGTGGCAGAGGCGACAAATGGCGAGGAGGCCTGCGAAAAATACTGCGTTTGTCGTCCTGACGTGGTGACGCTTGACATAACAATGCCGAAAATGGACGGGATACAGGCATTGTCAAACATATACCAAATGGACAGCAACGCAAATATAATAATGATTTCAGCTTTGGGTCAGGAAATGAAAATCTTGGAGGCTCTTGACAAAGGAGCAAAACATTATATTGTCAAGCCGTTTAAAAATGAAGACGTCTTAGAAAAGATTGATGCCGTAATGGACGCATCAATTTAAGATGGAGGTTTTTCCTTTGGATAAAAATATTATCAATTCTCCCCAAAATGAAATAATCGGGGACCTTGTTGTGGATATTCCATCTGTTCAAGCATCTAGCAACGGGAAGGCTTTATATGACTTATTTGAGTCAGAGCCGCAGGCAGAAGGTGCGGTTATATTGGATGGGGAAAATTTGGTCGGGCTTGTTATGAAAAACAATTTCCTAAAGAAGATGGCAAACAAGTTTGGATATTCTATTTATATGGGAAGGCCTGTTACGCTGTTTACCGATGTTTCACCCATGGTTGTTGATTTTTACACGGAAATAACAAAAGTCGGTATTTGTGCGATGAACAGGACTAAGGAAAATCTTTATGATTTTATTTTGGTAAGCAAAAATAACAAGTATGTCGGCGCTGTGGGAATCAGTCCGCTTCTTATTGAACTTTCAAGGCGCAGCGAAGAAAAGTTGGAAATTTTAAAGGCGCAGCACGAGGAACTTAAAAAAGCAAACGAACAGGAAATAGAGCTTACTAAGACTATTTGTGAAAAAAACAAGCTTCTTGAAATAAAGTCTAACTCAATTAAAAATCTTCTTGATAATGCGGGGCAGGGCTTTCTTTCCTTTGGCAGGGACTGTGTAATAGAGGATGATTACAGTATGGAATGCATCAACATATTAGGTAAAGATATAAAAAATATGAATTATCTTGACTTAATCCATACACTTTTCATGCCAGAAAAAGCGGAAGTTTTTGCCGCTGCTTTAAGGAGCTATTTCCAGAGTGAATCTAAACTCAAGGACAATGCTTATCTTAATCTTATGCCAAAGGAAGTGAAGGTGGGATTTAAAACCGTTCATTTTGAGTATAAGCGTATAGAGTTTGCCGGTGAAAAGAAAATTATGGTTATTCTCACCGATGTATCGCAGAGGGTAGCTATGGAAAGAGCAATGGAGGAAGAAAGAAAAAATCAGCATTTGATAGTGAATGCGCTTACAAATATGGGCGAAGTTAATCGAATGTTTAAAGAACTTTCCGACTTTTTTGATTCATGCAAAAGCACAATCTTGGATAATGCAGAGGATGCATTGGATGAAATTTTCCGCTGCGTGCATACTTTCAAGGGGGATTTTGCTCAATTTGGTCTGCACAACAGTTCAAAAAGACTTCATGCCTTGGAGGATGAACTGCAGAATTTGAAAGATGAAAAGATTTCGTCCAATCGTCTTGCCGCATGGGTGGACAAGGTTGACACAGAGAAAATAATTTCCGAGGACAAAGAGGTTATAACAAATATACTGGGAGAGGATTTTCTAAATAGAAGCGAACAAATAAAAATATCTGCAAATGATTTGAACAATATTAAAAGGGTGGTGGCAAACACCTGCAATGATGAACAGAAAAGAAAAATAATGCCGCTTTTAAATAAGCTAAAGTGCAGAAATTTAAAAGAAGTTATGGTTCAATACACAGATTATATCGATTACATCTCGCAGCGGCTGGGAAAAGAGACTCCGACCTTTGAGGTGTGCGGCGACGATGTTTGGATTGAAAAAGAAGCATATGGCGATGTATTGAAAACCATGGTTCATCTTTTTAGAAATATGTGCGACCACGGTATTGAATGTGCGGAAGAGCGCGTTCTGGCAGGGAAGCCCGAGGAAGGGAATATTGTCTGCGAAATATCAAAAAGCGATAATTTTATATTTATGAAGCTGTCGGATGACGGGAAGGGAATAGATTGTGAGCAAATTAGAAAAAAAGCAATTGATAAAAAAATTTTGCCCGAAGATAAACTTAGTGCAATGAGTGAAAAAGAACTTATAAATCTGATTTTTACCCCCCATCTTTCAACCAAAAGTGGCGTAAGCTGTCTTTCTGGACGGGGAGTGGGTATGACTGCAGTAAAGGAAGCATTGGAAAAAATAAACGGTAGTATTGCGGTAGAGTCTTGCTTTGGCAAAGGCACAAGTTATTTGATTTCAATCCCAATATTTGAGTAACGTTTTATTTTGCAATGTAATCACATTTTGCATATGAGGGAGGCTACTATGAAAGAAGAATATGTTTTGATGTATACAGACGCTTTTAAAAAAGTTTTAGAGTCTTTTTCTACAAACAGAGTAAAAGCACAGAAAGCCGATATAAGGGATTTGTCTAGCATAAACCATGATATGGCGGTTATTGTGGGTTTTGTCGGAGATATAAAAGGGCAGGCAAGCTTCGCAATGAAGGAAGATGTGGCAATATCGCTATCTTCAATTTTGACGGGCGGAATGTCGATAAGCGAAATAGATGAAATTGTAAAAAGCGCAATCGGCGAATTGGCAAACATGGTGATGGGGAATGCGTGTACAAAGTTTTGCGAAAGAGGAATTGTGCTTGATATTACGCCGCCTATGGTTATCACAGGAGAAGATTACCGTATAAATGCGTATTCGCCGATGTTTTACAATGACATCGTGATTGAAGGCATAGGGAAGATGCATCTTGATATATCGGTGGGCGATTACTGAAAATGCATATTCAAGAAGGCTTGCACAAAAATATATGCAAGCCTATTTTTCAATCATTTTTTACAAACAGCTTACATATAATTTATGCCCATGAAACAGATATATTTTATAATAACCCCAAAATATATCAGGGAGATGGTATTGTGATAAAACAACAGCTATATGATATAATCAAAAACGGACAAATAAAAACGGTTTTTCAGCCCATTATTTCATTAAGAGACGGCAGCATTTTAGGACATGAGGCTTTAAGCAGGGTTGCCTGCGAATGTGATATATCCAATCCGGAGGTATTATTTGAAGCCGCAGTTTTGCACGAATGTATAGTAGAGCTTGAATCGCTGTGCAGAATTAAAGCGTTTGAAGCGGCGTTTAAATTTCTAAAGCCGCCGTATAACAAAAAGCTTTTTATAAATGTAAATCCCAATATTGTTTACGACAAGGAATTTCGGAGCGGATTTACAAGAGAACACCTGGAGCGATACAACATTAAGCCGTCAAATATTATATTCGAAATAACAGAACGCAACTGCATCACTGATTTTAAAGCATTTATAAGCACAATAGAGCATTACAAAAGCCAAAATTACGAAATAGCTATTGACGATGCTGGAGCGGGATACTCAGGTCTTAATTTAATCAGTGATATTCATCCTCATTATATAAAGCTTGATATGAAATTAGTAAGAAACGTAAATGCGGACAGTTTGAAATATGCACTGATTAAGTGCATGGTGGAGCTTGCGCGGATTACCAACATACGCATCATCGCAGAAGGCATAGAAACAGAGCAGGAACTTTCCACACTTATTCATCTGGGTGTTCATTACGGTCAGGGCTATTATATTCAAAAACCAAATGAGTCAATCATTGAAATAAGAAATGATTTGCTGAACCTGATTTATGAGGAAAACAGAAAGAAAAACCACATTTACGGTTATCAATTATCTGATATATACGTTGAAAATATAACTGTTGCCGCAGAAACTGTATCTCCTCTTATGCATGTGGAAACAATATATAATATGCTCAAAGAAGACGAAAACAAACTTGGTTATTGTGTTGTGGAAAATGATTTCCCTGTCGGAATAATCACGCGCGATAAATTGATAATGCAGCTTAGCGGACGCTATGGCTTTACGTTAAATCAAAGCAAGCCGGCATATGTGCTGATGGATAAAAATTTTTTATCGGTCGATTGCAGAACACCTATTAATGTTGTGTCTTCCTTGGCAATGTCACGCCAGAATGAGAGCCTGTACGATTTTGTAGTAGTTACAAAAAATGAAAAATATTTCGGCATTACCACTGTAAAGGATTTGCTTCGGAAGGCAACTGAGGTGGAAATCGAAATTGCGAAACAAAAAAATCCGCTTTCGGGTTTGCCGGGCAATGTGATGATAGAATATCAACTCAGTCAGTGCATTAGCAAGAATGATAAGTACTGTGTGGCTTATATTGATATTGATAATTTCAAGCCATACAATGATAAATACGGGTTTGAAAATGGGGATAAAATAATACTTTTGCTTGCGAATATATTGAAAGATAACTTCTCTGAAAATGAATTTATCGGGCATATTGGAGGGGACGATTTTGTAGTTATACTAAATAGAAATTGCGAATCGGGTTATTTTGACAATATCATTGAGCAATTTAACACACAGGTTTTAGAGTATTACAACGAAGAAGATGTTTTAAACGGATATATCATTTCAAAAAACAGACAGGGATTAAAAGAAAAATTTAGCATCATCACTGTAACTGTCGTTTTCCTAAACAGCAGCGAGGAGAGATTTTCAAGTATTTTCGATATCTCAAAAGAGTTGGCAAACAGAAAAAAGCTTGAAAAGAGCAAGAGAAAATCCCGTTTTATTGCTTCATGTTAGCGGTATACGATGACAAACATTACTGACATGAACTGAATTCATTCACAAAACAGCAAGCTGCGGGCGGTTTTTAAAGACCATCCGCAGCTTGCTGTTTTTAAAACCATTTTATGTTCTGTCAATACGCGTTTCCCTGTCCTTAAACAGAATGGCAATTGCCCAAAGTCCTGCAAGTCCTACGATAGTAAATATAATCCGGCTGAACGTGGATGCCTGCCCCCCGAACAAAGCGGAAACAAAGTCAAATCTAAATAAACCTATGCTGCCCCAATTTAAGGCACCGATAATTACCAATACCAAAGCTGTTTTATCCAGCATATATAAATACCTCCTAATAAATAATCATACTAATCTGAAAATCAGTATCGCTTGTATATTGTAAGTATTCTCATTTTGATCGATAATAAACGTGGTAATATTTGGATAAAAATAAAATATAATTAAAATATAAATTGCGGTTTTTGAATAATTATTTGTGTTTTTTGAAGTTAATTCAAATTTTCGTAAAAGAGGTGGAGATGATGAAAAAAATGCTTTTGTATGCGGCGGCCGTTATTTTAATTGCAGCAATAACGGCAATTTTTGTGGTGTTTGCACAGCCGTCAAATGATAAGAATATAGAGTTTTTGAAATTGTACAATTGGGAAGTGGATAAAGATTATATAGAAAAAGAGGAAATTGTACTTCCTAAAGAATTTGATGATGTTTATAAAAACTATAATGAACTCCAAAAAGAAGCTGGGCTTGATTTGGAGCCGTACAAGGGCAAAAAAGCGGTAAGGTATACATACATTGTGCTAAATTACCCCGAAGCTGTTGATGAGCCCGTACGGGCAAACGTGCTTTGTGTAGATGGCATTCCTGTGGCGGGTGATATTATGACGGTAAGCCTTAGAGGATTTATGCATTCATTGAAATATCCGCAATAAAGCGGGGCTGCTAAAAGGCGCGATTCAATAGTGAAACTTATTGAACCATACTCCAAACAGATACGGGATGCAAATGAGGCGTTTCATGCGAAACGCCTCATTTGCATCCCGATATATTTGCTTAATTTTTAACTCTGTTTTCCCAAGCAGGTTATGCAGCGTCTCAAGGAGAATGTATCTCCACATTTGCCGCCGGAATCCAGACGCCTTCTGTTTCAATGGCAAAGGTATAATAGTCGCCTGTTGAACTGTCTGTCAAAAGCCGGATTGATGTTCCGCCCAAATCATAGTCATCCGGCACGGTTATGCCGCTTGCGGCGCTTATAGCCGCACCCACGTCTGTCGTCAGCTTGATTTGCGAAGCTCCGGAGAATGTGGCGTCTCCGGCAATCCAAAGCCCTTGCCTGGCTGCAATGGTCACATTGGAAGCATTGACCACAAATCCGCCAAGAATTCCTGCCGAACCTTCACAATTCATACCCAAAACGCTGTTTTGGATTTCTATATCCATCGACCACAACATGAATCCGCTGCCGCTTGAGGAAATGGCAACATCGGAATATACAAAGCGGCACACGGCATGACTCCCTGTGCTTATATCTCCGCTGATGACTGAAATATAATTCTCTTCGACGCCGTCGGCTGCCTCTGCGTCAATTGTTAAACTCATATTGCTAAAGGTCATGTTGTTCGTTGTGTAAATTCCAATTGCTCCTTTGGCGCCGATTTGCAAGGAAGCTCCGCTGCCGATGCCGGCAAATTGCGTCGGACGCTCATTACGCACAGCGCTTAGGTAATTCGTTGTCTTTTTAAAAACGCAGTTCCCAATGATGTTTACGGTTAACTGGTTGCCGCCCTCCAGAACGTACAATGCTCCGTCTGAGTTGCCATAGCTGCCCGAGAGGCTTAAACTATTGAAGGAAACGGCATTTACTGTGTCGGCTATTATTACGCAGACTTCATTGCTGGCTCCGCTGAATGTCAGCCCGTCTCCCATTATTTTAAGGGTTGGAACAAGGCTTTCATCTAAAGCTTCGACCATTTCGTAGGTATAGCCTGGGATGCTGGCAACGCTGATATCCTCAGTCACTTCGCCGTTTGTCACGGTAATTCCACTCTTCGGCAGCGTTGTACCTTTCGGGATGGAGCGGTAGGTTGCCGTGTATGTGCGGTTGCCAGAAACGGTGTCTCCCGCAGTCAGTGTCGGGAACCAGCCTGTAAACTCATACCGGAAGTATTCGTTTTCCGCTTTAGTCGGATTATTGGGAGGAATGATTGTATCGCCGTAATGATAGGTCTGCGTTATGGTGGTCGAGCCGCCCGCAAAGGAACCGCTGCCGGCGTCAAAGGTGATGGTGTACTCGTTTTCGACCTGTCTGTACTTCGCGGTAATGGTCATATCCTGTGTGAATGTCCCTGGGAGAGCTTCCGACCAGCTGTTAAATTCATAATGGTATTCGGCATAACCCGCAGGCTGTCTCTTA
>JAOAAV010000067.1 GCA_026418715.1 Clostridia bacterium | reverse complement strand
ATGTGGTGGAAATATTCACCCGGTTCAGGAAAACCCACAATGACGGGGTTTATGATGTTTATACGCCGGAGATGCTGAGAGCGAAGAAGGCTGGTATTATAACAGGGCTGCCTGATGCCTACGGAAGAGGTAGGATTATCGGGGATTATAGACGTGTTGCCCTTTACGGTGTAGATGCTTTAATAAATCAGAAGAAAAAGGATAAGAATACTTTTTCGGGGCTTGATATGTCTGAGGCACTTATTAGAAAGCTTGAGGAGCTTGCAGATCAAATTAAAGCTTTGGGTGACCTTAAAACAATGGCGGCAAGCTATGGATATGATATCTCCCTCCCTGCACAAAATGCGAAGGAAGCTGTACAGTGGACGTATTTTGCATATCTTGCAGCAATTAAAGAGCAAAACGGTGCGGCTATGTCACTTGGCAGAGTCAGCACATTCTTTGATATATATTTTGAACGTGATATTGCCGAAGGGACATTGGATGAGCAGGGCGCACAAGAGATTATAGATGATTTTGTACTCAAACTCAGAATGTCAAGGCAACTTAGAACACCGGAATATAATGAGTTGTTTGCGGGAGACCCTAATTGGGTTACCGAATCCATCGGCGGTATGGGCAAGGACGGAAGAACCTTGGTTACAAAGACTTCATTCAGAATGCTTAACACATTATATACATTAAATCCTGCTCCAGAGCCGAATCTTACGGTTTTATGGTCAACGGAGCTTCCGGAAGGATTTAAAAGATACTGTGCGAAAGTTTCTATCGATACCGATTCTATACAGTACGAGAATGACGACCTCATGCGCCCATCCTACGGAGACGATTATGGTATTGCGTGTTGCGTGTCTGCTACCATGATAGGAAAGCAAATGCAATATTTCGGTGCAAGAGCGAATGTGCCTAAGATGCTTTTGATGGCAATTAATGGCGGACGTGATGATACTTACGGAGAGCAGATTGGACCTGAGGGCGAGGTACTCGACGGCGTATTGGATTACGATAAGGTAATGGAGCGCTTTAAGGTGTATGCGGCGTGGCTTGCAAGAGTGTATGTAAATACATTGAATGTGATACACTATATGCATGACAAATATGCATATGAAAAAGTGCAGATGGCACTTCACGACACGAATGTGAAAAGAGTTTTGACCTGTGGTATTGCAGGCTTATCTGTTGCTGCTGACTCTCTCAGTGCTATAAAATATGCGAAGGTTACACCAATAAGAGATGAAAGGGGTATTGCCGTAGATTTCAAAGTCGAAGGTGATTTCCCGAAATACGGCAACGATGACGACAGGGTAGATTCCATTGCGATTGAAATTTGCGAGTATTTTATGTCTGAACTTAGAAAAACCGAGGCATACAGAAGGGCTGAACATAGCTTATCGATTCTTACAATTACGTCGAATGTTGTTTACGGTAAAAATACAGGTGCAACGCCTGACGGACGTAAAGCAGGAGAGCCTTTTGCACCCGGTGCAAATCCGATGCACGGACGTGACGCAAGCGGTGCACTAGCCTCTCTTAATTCAGTTGCTAAGCTTCCTTATGATTTCTGCCGTGACGGAATTTCAAATACATTTACAATTACACCTAACGCAATCGGAACAGATAGGCAGCAGCAAGTATCGAATCTTGTAAATGTTCTTGACGGCTATTTTGCACAAAGTGCACATCATTTGAATGTGAATGTATTAAATCGTGAGACATTGCTTGATGCTTTTGAAAATCCGCAGAATTATCCTAATTTGACCATTCGTGTATCCGGTTATGCGGTTCATTTTACCCGCTTGTCAAAGGATAAGCAGCTTGAAGTAATTGCAAGAACATTCCACGAAAAAATGTAATTGTATTGACAGAGGGTTGTATTTTGGTATAAAATAGAAAAAGAGCGTGGCAGGCTTTGCCGCACTCTTTTTTCTGCTTTTTGAGAGAGGGATTTTTATGATAGGATATATTCATTCTATAGAAACACTAGCCGCAGTAGACGGACCGGGTGTGAGAACCGCTATTTTTTTGCAGGGCTGCCCTCAAAGATGCATCTACTGCCATAATCCCGATACATGGCAAAAAAACGGGGGGCAGGAAATGTCGGCGGATGAACTTATAAAAAAGGTAATAAGGTTTAAGCCTTATTATAAAAATGACGGCGGTGTTACTTTAAGCGGTGGGGAGCCGTTTATGCAAGTTGATTTTGTTATTGAGTTATTAAAAAAACTGAAGGACGAAAAGATTCATACTGCCGTTGACACCTGTGGATATTTTTTAAATGATAAGGTAAAGATAGCGTTAGAGTATGTAGACTTGGTGCTTTTGGACATCAAACATACCGATGCAAATACTTTTGAAAAGATTACAGGTGTGCCGATTGATTATTCCATGGCATTTTTAGACTATATGAAAAAAATAAAAAAGCCGCTTTGGATTAGGCAGGTAATTGTTCCGGGGTATACGGACAGTGAGGAGCAAATAAAAAATCTTTTGAAACTTCTTGAAGGCGCCAATGTAGAGCGTGTTGATTTATTGCCGTACCATACCTTGGGAGTATCCAAATGGGAACAGCTTGGGATTGAATATCCTATACCCGAAGTAAAACCGCCCGAGCGTGAGATTATGATTAAACTGAATAAGATAGTTGAAGCGAAATATCCGAAAGGAGCAGATGAAAATGAATGTAAACGAAGCGATTATTCAGAGGAGAAGTATTCGAAAATACACCGGACAGGTTGTTGAGGATGATAAAATACGTACGCTTTTAAACTCTGGGTTCTATGCTCCGACCGCAAGGAATATTCGTCCTTTGCACTTTATTGTAATAAAAGATAAGACGGTCTTGGAAAAGATTGCACACGAGCAGCCTAACGCAAAATTTGCACCTGACGCAGGCTGTGGGATATTGGTGTGCGGCGATAAAGCCTTGGATGAAGAAGGCTATATTGTGGAGGATGGTTCGGCTGCCATACAAAATATTTTGCTTTCGGCCTATGAAATGGGCTTGGGAACTGTTTGGTGCGGCGTGTACCCGAGGGAGCAAAGAGTGGAGAGTTTTACACGTTTATGCGGTTTGCCATCGAATATTCTCCCCGTAGGTTTTGTTGTTGTAGGATATGCGGATGAAACAAAGGAAGTGCCGGAGCGTTTTAATGCCGATTGTGTGCATTGGGAGAAATGGTGATTTGATATAAAAGGATGGGATTTTTATGCGCTCGAGCGGAATATTGATGCATATAAGCAGTCTGCCATCAAAATACGGAATAGGGACGCTTGGAAAGCAGGCATATGAGTTTGTGGATTTTCTAAAAAGAGCAAAGCAGACATATTGGCAGGTTCTTCCGATAAATCCGACAAGCTATGGCGACTCTCCATATCAATCGCCGTCTGCTTTTGCAGGTAATCCATATTTTATTGACCTTGATATGCTCTGTGAAGATGGACTCTTGAAGCAAAGTGAAATCAGCAACTATTATTTTGGTGATGATTCTTGCGGGATTGATTATGCACGTTTGTTTGAAAGCCGCTATCCGCTTTTGCGTACTGCATTTTCACGTTATGAAAAGGACTCGCAATATGAATCCTTTGTGGAAGAAAACAAGTTCTGGCTTGATGATTATGCACTGTATATGTCTGTAAAGGAAGATAATCATTACAAGTCATGGCTGTACTGGGATGATGATATTCGTTTAAGACAGGCCGAAGCTGTAGAGAATTATCGAAGGAAAATGTCAAGAAATATAGAATTTTATAAGTTCATACAGTATTTGTTTTTTTGTCAATGGGATAAGTTAAAAAATTACGCAAACCAAAACGGCATTTTCATAATAGGCGATATGCCGATTTATGTTGCGCTTGACAGTGCGGAGGTTTGGACCGAAAGTGAGCTTTTTTTGTTGGATGAAAATCGTATGCCCAAAAAAGTGGCGGGATGTCCTCCTGACGCATTTTCTCCTACAGGACAGCTGTGGGGAAATCCTATATATGATTGGAATAAAATGAAAAAAGACGGCTACGAATGGTGGATAAAGCGGATAGATATGGCAACAAAGCTTTACGATAGGGTAAGAATTGATCATTTCAGAGGTTTTGAGTCATATTATGCCATACCATATGGCGAAACAACTGCTGTTTTAGGGACATGGGAAAAAGGGCCTGGTATAGAGCTGTTCGATGCAATTCGAGATTCGTTGGGAGATGTGTCTATTATAGCGGAGGACTTGGGATTTCTGACTCCGGAGGTACACAAACTCCTTGCACAGACAGGATATCCGGGAATGAAGGTTTTGCAGTTTGCATTTGATCCTTATGGTGACAGTGATTATCTTCCGCATAATTACATTAAAAACTGTGTTGCTTATACGGGGACACATGATAACAATACCGCAGTAGGCTGGTATGATGAGGCGGACAGAGCCAGCGTCAAGTATGCGGGCGAATATCTCCACGCAGACAGGCGTGCCGATTTTGCGGATGCGTTTATCCGTGCGGTGATGTCAAGTGTTGCCGATACTGTTATTATTCCCATACAGGATTTTTTAGGACTGAATTCTAAAGCAAGAATGAATACTCCTTCGACTATCGGTAAAAATTGGATGTTCAGAGTGCCCGATAAAGTGCTTACGGATGTATTGGCTGATAGAATCGCTTATGTTACGCATATATACAGAAGAGGATAACTCTTGTTTGACAAAATTAAAATCACATATTTGACACTTCAACCAAACTAAAATCCTGCGAAGTCTTAATTTAAAAGATTTTGCGGGATTTTTTATTATGAACAATTGAATGCTTACTTTTGAATAAATTTTTCATTATATCGTGTTAATGGTCTAAGAATCTTTACAAAAGGTTTATGTAAAGCATCGGCAAAACATTTTTTATATACATTTTGTATTTAACGTATCAAAATTCCATATATTGAATCTATTATATAATCTAACGTCAAAACTATTCACATTTTTCGGAAAATAAATTTGGATACTTTTCACAAACATTTAAAATATAGCTTGACAAATTAAAAATAAGCGTATATAAATAAAATGCATGGGTTGTTTTGTACAAAAAAAAGCATGTAATTATAATTTAATTGTATAATTTGTAGCAATATTAAAATTGTAATTCTTGGAATTTCGACTAATGTTTATTTGTATGCTGGATTTCATGCAATCGTGGAAGCGCTTCTTTTTAGAATTCAAAAAACTCTGTTTCAAAAATAATATTTTATGGGGGATAATAAAAAATGAGAAAGAACAAAATATGCTCTTTATTTTTAAGTGTATGTCTATTTTTGTCCGTTATTGCAGCGATACCTATTAATGCATCGGCAAATACGCAATATCCAAGAGTGATGGAGAAGTTGGATAGAGGACTTTTAGCTATTCCCAAAAATTATGGTGATGAAACAAGTGGCATGTTTTTGAGTTGGCGGCTTCTCGGGACCGAAAGTCTTGAATCGACTACATTTGATATTTACAAGAACGGGTCAATACTTGTTTCGGGTTACAATGGAACAAGTTACACCGATACTACAAATCCATCGGGTTCCGATACAAATTCTGTGTACTATGTTGTTAAAAGCGGTGAGGGCATAACTAACAGCGATATACCGGCCAATACGATTATCGTAAACGGTAATCAAGTAAAGCTTACAATGACAGGTGGATATGAAAATAGTTCATCCAGCAAGAATAACGCTTACGGATATTTTGATATTCCTCTCAATGTACCTGCCAGTGTTACTGATTCTACGGTTGGCACTTACACTTATTCGGCAAATGATTGCTCTGTTGGAGATGTAGACGGTGATGGTCAATATGAGATAGTGGTAAAATGGGATCCGAGCAACTCGAAAGATAATGCTGATACAGGATATACAGGAAAAGTTTTATTCTCATGCTATGAATTAAACGGAACGGAACTTTGGCAGCAACCAATAGATTTGGGTTATAATATTCGTGCCGGAGCCCATTATACACAGTTTATAGTTTACGATTTAGATTGTGATGGCAAAGCCGAAATAGTAATGAAAACGGCACCTGGTTCAAAAGATGCTGCCGGAAACTATGTTACAACAGTAGGGAATACTTCTGCCATAAAAAGTGCAGACAACACCGCAGATTACAGAACAAGTGGAGGATATATAATTTCTGGGCCTGAATATTTAACAGTGTTTAGCGGTGCTACAGGCAAAGCATTGCAAACAATTGAATATACTCCGCTTTATTCGGTAGCAAGTTGGGGAGATACTTATGGCAATCGTGGAAATCGCTTCCTTGCCGCTGTTGGCTATTTTGGTGCAACAGATAAATTTGGCAATCTAAAACCAAGTGTAGTTATGTGTCGTGGTTATTATACACAAGTTTACGTGGTAGCTTATGATTGGGATGGAACGACCCTTACACAGCGTTTTTATTATAAAGGAACTTCAAGCGGAGCATCGAGTTTATATGGGCAAGGAAATCACAATTTGGCAGTTTCAGATGTTGATAATGACGGATATGACGAAATTGTATACGGTTCGGCAGTACTGGATCACAGCGGCACGGTTCTCTCAAATACACAATTAGGTCATGGTGATGCACTTCATGTTAGCGACTTTAATAATGATGGGCAGCAAGAAGTGTTTCAAGTGCATGAGGAATCAACCGGATATACTTCTTACGGCGGTGATTTTCGCGTTGCCTCAACAGGAAGCCATTATTTCGGATTAGCTGCGTCAAGTGATGTGGGCAGAGGTGTCATGGACAATATAGATGATGATTATGCTTCAAAAAATTCTAACGCTCTTGCTCTTGGATGGACATCGGCAACTAGCTATACATATAATCTTAGCGGCAGTGCTGTTGCAGCACAACCTACGACTTCATCAAGAACCATGACAAATTCATTAGTTTACTGGGACGGCGATTTGGGCCGCGAACTTTTAGACGATGCAATCCTCGCAAAATATGATGCGTCATCCGGTGGAACAAGTAGATTTTATTTTGATAAATATGGGTATATGCCTATATCTACAAATAATGGAACTAAGTATAATGCGTGTATCACAGCTGATATACTAGGGGATTGGCGTGAAGAAATAATAGGCAGGTATGGAACATCATTAAGGGTATATATTTCTGCCCTATCTACCAATTACAAACTTACCACACTTATGCACGATAGTCAGTACCGTTCAGGGGTTGCTGCCGAAAATGTAGGTTATAATCAGCCGCCGCATACAAGCTATTATATAGGATCCGCTTCACTTGCTTCGTCAACATCTAATTATTTGGCGCCCGCATATTCATACACATTAGTAACGGTACCAAACACTTATACTTTCGACTTTGGAAATGGTTCTGTACAAAATGGATACATAGCTGTAACATCATCAAACACTTATTCTTCATCATTAGGTTATGGCTTCACAACTTCTGTACAAAGTGCAATGTCAAGAGCTCCCAGCAGTATACCTGCAGGGTATGAGAATTTATATTCTGACCAAATAAATTCAACCGACTATTCAGACATGAAATTTGCTGTCGATTTAGCAAACGGGACTTATGATGTTGTTATTTATTATGGTTCATGGAACACCGGGTTTGGTACTAAATTCACAGTGGAAGGAACTTCCTCCGGAAATTTGTCGTCTGTAACAGCGACCACATATAAAACAACAGCAACTGTAACTGATGGTCAGCTAAACATAGTTATTTCAAAAGGTTCAAAAAGCTATGGAGGATACATTAGCGGAATTAAGATAAGCGCTAAATAATTTTTGTGTAGTTATTGTATTATAGATTTTTAATATGACAGACGGTCTTTAAAAGATCGTCTGTTTTTGTCGTGGTACGAGGTGGCACTTGAAATTAAAGAGTGAAAGCCAACAAAGTATGATTTAGCATATCCAAAATGTAATAACTCTTGTTTGACAAATTTGAATATATGGTATATAATTCTCATTGTAATTGAATAGTCATTGGGGAGCGGCTATGAGCCTGCTGAGAGGGGAATGTTATTCCCGACCCTTTAAACCTGATTCGGGTAATGCCGACGTAGGGAATGAGAGATGTTTTTGTGTTCCTATGCGCGGCATAGGAATTTTTTTATGCAAAGGAAGATGAATATGAATTATACAACACAAATGGATGCGGCAAAAAAAGGAATTATCACCAGAGAAATGGAGTGTGTTGCTCAAAAGGAAAATAAAACATCTAAAGAAATTCGTTCGTTAGTGGAAATGGGGAAAGTTGTAATTCCGTCAAACAAGCGGCATATTTCTTTAAGTGCGGAAGGTATAGGCGAGGGTTTGAGGACAAAAATCAACGTTAATTTGGGAATATCGAGAGATTGCATGGATTATGAGGCGGAGATGGAGAAAGTCAAGCTGGCGATAGAGATGAATGTGGAGTCAATTATGGATTTGAGCTCTTACGGCAAGACAAGGGAATTTAGAAAGCGTCTTGTCGAGTATTCTCCTGCTATGATTGGTACAGTGCCTATGTATGATGCAGTGGGGTACCTTGGCAAAGAATTGAGAGATATTAAGGCAGATGAATTTTTGGATGTTATTCGTGCACATGCCGAGGAAGGTGTGGATTTTATGACAATTCATGCGGGAATCAACCGTCGGACTGCACAAGTTTTCAAAGAAACCGGTCGTCTCACCAATATTGTATCCCGAGGGGGCTCACTGATATTTGCTTGGATGGAGATGACTGGCAATGAAAATCCATTTTACGAATATTATGATGATGTGCTTGCTATATTGGCGGAATACGATGTGACTATCAGCTTGGGTGATGCTTGCCGCCCTGGAAGCACACATGATTCCACTGATGCTTCACAGGTTGCCGAATTGATTGAGCTTGGTATTCTTGCAAAGAGAGCATGGGAGAAGAATGTGCAGGTGATGATTGAAGGACCAGGACATATGGCGCTTAATGAAATAGCTGCAAATGTGGCACTTGAAAAAAGGCTTTGTCACAATGCTCCGTTTTACGTATTAGGTCCGATTGTTACAGACGTTGCCCCCGGATATGACCATATTACCTCGGCAATAGGAGGCGCTTTAGCGGCGGCAAGCGGAGCGGATTTTCTTTGTTATGTAACGCCTGCTGAACATTTGAGGCTGCCGAATAAAAATGACGTAAAAGAAGGTATAGTGGCTGCGAAAATAGCAGCTCATGCGGGAGATATTGCAAAGGGAATAAAGGGAGCTCGAGATATTGACGACAAAATGAGTGATGCAAGACGGAGAATTGCTTGGGAAGAGATGTTTAGCCTTGCCATAGATCACATAAAACCGAGGGAATATTTTGAGAGTACTCCTCCCGAAGACAAGCATAGCTGCAGTATGTGCGGGAAGATGTGCGCAATGCGTACAATGAACAAAATTTTAAACGGAGAAAATATCAGTTTGAAATGAATGAAGTTGATTAAAAATTGATAAAAGCTGACAGTCGTGAAAAAAACGTTAAGAATGTATGTTTGCTATTGATTTCGATGCGAAAATATGATATCATATGTGTCAGTTTTTAAAAATATGAGTGGAACAATGACGTTCAGAAAGCTTTTGCTTTCTGGGCGTTTTTTTGTTTCGAGGGAGGACGATGTTTATGTTGAATACGGGAGATATCAGTTTTATGCTTGTAGCAACGGCTCTTGTTCTGCTTATGACACCAGGGCTTGCATTCTTTTACGGAGGGTTGGTAAGGAGAAAAAATGTGCTAAATACCATTATGTCGTCTGTCTTTGTTATGGGGTTGGCATCGGTTATGTGGGTTTTGGTTGGATATTCACTCTCTTTTAGCGGCAATACGGGAGGGTTTATAGGGAATCTGGATTGGGCGGCATTCAGGAATGTGGGACTTGAAGCCGGACCTTATGCAAACAGTATTCCTCACGTGCTGTTTGCGGCATTTCAGATGATGTTTGCAATTATTACTCCTGCACTTATTACGGGAGCATTGGTTGAGCGAATGAGATTTAAAGCATTGATAATTTTTATTTTCCTATGGTCTGTTATTGTATACTACCCGCTTGCACATATGGTTTGGGGAAATGGGGGATTATTGGCAAAACTCGGATCGGTTGATTTTGCCGGAGGGAACGTAGTCCACATCAGTTCAGGAGTAAGCGGTTTGATTGCGGCCGTTGTGCTTGGTAAAAGACGCGGATATAATATGACAAAATATCACCCCCATAACATACCGTTTGTAATTTTAGGCGGAATGCTTTTGTGGTTCGGGTGGTTCGGCTTTAATGCAGGAAGTGCGTTGAAAGCGGATGAGCTTGCGGTACACGCATTTATGACTACCCATATATCTGCGGCATGCGCCATGCTGACATGGGTTTTCATTGAAAAATTGAAAACCGGAAAAACGACTGTATTGGGTGCAGTTACAGGAGCTGTAATAGGCTTGGTTGCAATCACACCAGGAGCGGGTTTTGTGCCAATCTGGGCGGCGATGATTACAGGAGCTTTAGTAAGTCCTATTTGTTATACATTTATAACTGTTGTGAAGGATAAGTTTGGGTACGATGACGCTCTGGATGCTTTCGGCTGTCATGGAATCGGTGGTGTTTGGGGAGGTATAGCAACCGGACTATTTGCCAAAACATCAATCAATAGTGTGGCGCAGTGGGATGGGTTGTTTTTTGGAGATACAAGGCTGTTTGCGGCACAAATTGTAAGCATTCTTATTACTATATTGGTGGCTTCTGCGGGAACCCTTATTTGTCTTAAAATTGTGAAATTGTTTACGCCGCTTAGAGTAACAGATAGGGATGAGCAGGAAGGTCTTGATATTTCCGAACACGGAGAATCGGCTTATCCGTCGTTTGTTGGGCTGGATTGATGAAAACTTGATAAATATAAATTCTTAGAAGTATATGGAGAGTGATTGTTTATATGAAAAAGATAGAAGCAATTGTAAAACGAGAAAAAATGGAGGATGTTAAAGCAGCATTGAACAAATTGAATGTCAACGGAATGACGATATATCAGGTAATGGGCTGTGGGAACCAAAAAGGATGGACTGAGGAAGGAATGGAAGATTTAAATATACTCCCCAAGGTAAAATTTGACATTGTTATAGATGATAAAATGGCCGAAAAAGTAATTGACGCAATTTCCGAAGCCGCATATACAGGCGATATCGGAGACGGAAAAATTTTTATTTGTTCTGTGGAGCAAGCAATAAGAATCCGGACGAAAGAAAGAGGAAATGACGCCCTTTAAAAAATGATGCTTTATTAGCGTTGTATTTTCGTTAATAATTATACTCGACATATTTCCCAAAAAGTGTTACAATAACACACAGGGTGATTGTATGACCGTAAATTTTTCTTCAGATTATTTATATACTACTGTGAAAAATTTTTTCAGAACCGTAGTCATTCTCCTTTTTACTACGGCTGCAGCTTTTGGGATAAGCAGAGTATTGGTTGATAAATACCATGTAGCAGTCATTTATATTGTCGGCGTTGTTATTGTTTCGATTGTCACGAACGGATATTTTTTCGGATTTCTTGCATCGCTTATAAGCATTATCGCGGTTGATTTTATTTTTACGTACCCGCATTTTGAGTTTTCAGGATATGCTTTAACATTTTTTTGTATGATAAGTGCTTCTGTTGTTACAAGTGCGCTTATAAACAAAATCAAACGTGAAACTCATATTGCAAACAACAGGGAAAGACAGACTCACCTCCTTTATGAAATATCAAAAAAACTTCTTCTGGCGAATTCTATGGAGGATGTTGTGGCACTATCTGCCAAATGTCTGCATGAAGTATTTGATTCGGATATTGCGTTCTACATGAAAGACCCATATGAATCTGAGCCTTATACAATAATTGGGGAGGAAAGTAGTCAAAATATTTTTGCCGAGGAAATAGAGACTGCGCATATTGCGTTTGTAAGAGGCAAAAAAACAGGAAACGGAACCGATACATGCTCTGCCTCGAGGATTTTTTTCATTCCGATATTATTTCAAAGCCAAAAGCTTGGGATGATTGGAATGCATTGTGATTTTTTAAAGCTTGCAAAAGAGGAAAACAAAATTCTTCTAAATATGATTGTTGCTCAGATTGCATTGGCTGTAAGCAGACAAAAATTGTCTGATGAACAGAACAAAATAATGCTTGATGCGGAAAGAGAAAAAATGAGAAGCAATCTGCTGCGTGCAATTTCTCATGATTTAAGAACTCCGCTTACGGGCATATTGGGAGCTAGTTCCGTTTTGTTGGAGAACGGTTCGTTTATTGATAAAGAAGAACATGATAAACTGGTATATGATATAAAAGAGTCTTCGCAATGGCTTATTAATATGGTGGAAAATCTGTTGTCGGTCACAAGAATAAAAGAAGATAAACTATCAGTCAATGCTTCTCCTGAGGCGATTGAAGAGATTATTGCCGAAGCGGTAACAAGAATAAAGTGCCAATATAAAACTCAGAGAATAAACGTTAAAGTACCCGATGAATTGGTTATTCTGCCCGTAGACGCAATTTTGATTAAACAGGTTATCATAAATCTTGTGGAAAATGCAATCAAACATGGCATGAGTACTGAGGTTGATATTGTTGTTGAAAAAAGTGACAAAGAAGTTGCCATATATGTCCGTGACAACGGAAAGGGCATATCCAATGAAGATTTGCCGTATTTATTTGACGGATATATAAGCAAGCATAAAGATAATGTCGATTCAACACGTGGTATGGGAATAGGATTGTCCATATGCAAATCTATTATAAAGGCTCACTCAGGAAATATTATTGGATACAACGATAAGAGCGGAGGAGCGGTTTTTAAAATAACTCTGCCGTTTGCGGGGGATGTTGACAATGAATAAGCTTACGATTTTAATAATTGAGGACGAGAGTAAAATCAGCAATTTTATTACTGCCATTCTTCAAGCAAATAATTATAAGACTATAAGGGCATCAAATGGAAAAGAGGCAATTTCTATGATAGCTTCCCACCATCCCGACATTATATTGCTGGATTTGGGACTTCCGGATATGGACGGTTTGGAAATCTTAAGAAGTATCAGAAGCTGGTCGCATATTCCTGTTATTGTTGTATCTGCAAGAGGCCGTGAAAAAGAGAAGGTGGAGGCTCTTGATTTGGGTGCGGACGATTATATTACTAAACCGTTTGGGACATCCGAACTCCTTGCGCGCATCAGAACCGCAGTCAGACACAGCGGCTTTACGGAGGATGCTTTGAAAAAATCAAATTCAAGCATATTCCAAAACGGAGGCTTGGTTATCGACTTTGAAAAAAGGAAGGTAACAGTCGATAAAAGGGAAGTGCAGCTTACTCAAATAGAATACAAGCTTGTAACCCTTATTGCACAGCACATCGGAAAAGTTTTGACATATGATTACATCATAAACAGTATATGGGGACCATATGCACCTAAAAATAACCAGATTCTAAGGGTTAATATGGCAAACATCAGAAGAAAAATCGAAGAAAATCCCGGTGACCCCAAATATATTGTAACAGAGGTCGGTGTTGGATATAGGATGGTGGATATCTGTGATTGACATAAAACATTTCTGATAGATTACGTATGCCGTTAAGAAGTCGTTAAGAATTGTCGAAACCAGTTGAAAAACACGCTTAATAGTGGTATATTTCTTGTTATGCAGCTCCATGGAAGAGTGCAGGGAGCCAGAACAAAGAAGTTCGGAAATCATCTTTCTGGGCTTCTTTCTTGCTGTTGAGTGAAAATAATGGTTTATCGACATGTTTTATCTGTAAAACGTGGCGGTAAGACTTTGATATAGATTTTTTAGACTTTGAAATGAAGGTGAAAGCATGAACAATTTATCAGAGGAACTGATGGCACAGCTAAACAATAAAATAAGCTTTGTCATACCGGTTTTCGGCGGGATACCTGTTCCTGAGTCAACTGTTGTCACGTGGTTCATCATGGCACTTTTAGTTGTCTTTTCGGTTATATTTACAAGAAATTTAAAGATAAAACCGACACGTTCACAAGCTTTTGTTGAAATGCTTGTTGGTGGGCTTAATGGTTTTTTTGAAGGGATATTAGGAGAAGAAGGAAAGGCGTTTTTCCCATACTTGGGAACAGTTGCTCTGTATCTTGGTGTGGCGAATGTGATTGGTCTTTTTGGGATAACACCTCCTACGAAGGATTTAAATGTCACGGCAGGACTTGCCATTATGAGCATTATCTTGGTATTGGGTGCAGGGATTCGTTTTAAGGGTGTTAAGGGTTGGCTTAAAAGCTATGCCGAACCGCTTCCGCTTATTGCGCCAATCAACGTTTTGGAAATTTTCATAAGACCGTTATCTTTGTGTATGCGATTGTTTGGGAATGTGCTTGGGGCTTTTGTTATAATGGAGTTTATAAAAATCATAGCGCCTGTTGCGCTGCCTATTCCGTTTAGTCTTTATTTTGATGTTTTTGACGGAATAATACAGGCGGTAGTATTTGTCTTTCTGACTTCATTGTTTATAAAGGAAGCTGTTGAGTAGTATGATTAAGGAATTTGTGAACAAATCCGTAAAACGAAAATGACTTACAGCGATAAACTCATTTTTTGATATAATTAAATTAAAGATTTCCGAACTACTATATTAATTGTAAAGGAGAGTTTTAAATTATGACAAATTTAGGATTAATTGCAATAGGGGCAGGTATTGCCGCATTAACAGGGGCAGGAGCAGGATTGGGTATCGGTATTGCGACATCAAGGGCTACGGATGCAATAGCAAGACAGCCCGAGGCTGTTGGAAATATCAATAAGACTTTGCTTTTGGGGTGTGCACTTGCGGAAGCAACTGCAATTTACGGTTTTGTTATAGCAATACTTGTTATGTTTTTCTTAAAATAAGACAGAGGAGAAGTTTAAAGTCGTTGCTTAAAATGTTGAGGCGTACGGTTTTGTTTGGATTGTCATAATCAAATACTACCAATGGAATTCCCAAAAGGAAAACAATTTTGACAACTGTTTTAGACTTCTCATATCAAACGTTATTCTAAGTTAATCTAAATGTATATCGGAGGCGGTATTGGTGTTAAATTTAAATTGGCAAATGATATGGACCTTCGTAAATATTCTTATTCTTTACTTCTTACTTAAAAAATTCCTATTTAAGCCTGTTGCTGACATTATGGATAAGAGGGCACAGCAAATAGATGATTTAAGAGAAGCGGCACAAACAGAAAAAGAAGATGCTGAAAAACTAAAAGCGCAGTATGCTTCTGTTTTGGACAACGCAGGCAAAGAAGCTGCGGCAATTATTGCCGATGCACAGAAAACGGCAAGAGCGGAATATGAAAAAATCATAAAGACAGCACAAAATGATGCGTCTGCGATAATAGAAAAAGCCAACAAAGCAATTGAACTTGAGCGTCAGAAGGTGATTTCGGAGGCAGCGCAGCAAATGACAGGCATTGCTCTGGCTGCCGCGGCAAAATTGGTGCAGCGAAATATAGACGAAAGCTCAAACCACGAATTTTTAGACGGGCTTTTGTTAGAGGTTGGTGCCGAACATGAATGATGTTGCAAAAAGATATGCAAAAGCCTTAATGGAGGCATCTGTTGATTTTGCGGCGATTAAGCAGGCAAATACCTTGCTTTGCGATGTTCCGGAGCTTTTTCGTACGCTGAAAAGTCCGGTTATCAAAAAGAGAGAAAAATATGCTGTCATTGAGAGGATTTTCGATAAAGGGGCGGTGCCCTTTATTAAGCTCTTATGTGATAATTGCCGTATTGAAATGCTTGATGACATATGCAAAGCATACGGTGTGCTTCTGTTAGAGAAGGAAAATACCATATGTGCGGAGCTTCTTTATGCTTTTTTGCCTACGGATGAAGAAATTGAGAAAATAAAAAGTACCATATCGAAAAAATATCAAAAAAAGTATGTTAGTTTAAAGCTTCATGAGGATAAGTCAATCATAGGTGGTCTTGTCCTCAAGGTTGGAAATGTGGTATATGATAGAAGTATTAAAGGTTCTATTGATGCGTTAAAGCGTAGTATAAAAGTGGGGTGAAAATGTGAAACCACAGGAAATAGTTTCAATATTAAAAGAACAAATAACGAATTACGATATAAAAACACAAGTTTTTGAAACAGGCACAGTTGTGCAGGTCGGTGACGGGATAGCAACCGTATATGGTCTTGATAATGCCATGTATGGGGAGTTGGTTGAATTTGAGACCGGTGCAACGGGTATAGTGCTGAGTCTTGAGGAAAGCTGCGTGGGCTGTGTTTTGCTTGGATTAGACCATGGGGTTATGGAAGGTACGATTGTAAAAAGAACAGGAAGGCGTGCCGATGTTCCGGTAGGTGAAGCGCTGATTGGCAGAGTTGTTGACCCTTTGGGAAGAGCGATAGACGGTAAAGGGGAAATTGCGGCAAGTGAATTCCGCCCGATAGAGTATGAGGCATCAGGTGTTGTTACCAGAAAGTCAGTAAGTGTTCCGCTTCAGACGGGAATATTGACTATAGACTCCATGTTCCCAATCGGAAGAGGACAGAGAGAGCTTATCATAGGCGACCGTCAAACGGGGAAAACATCCATTGCAATAGATACGATTTTAAACCAAAAGGGACAGGATGTTATTTGCATTTACGTTGCAATAGGGCAAAAAGCGTCGACTGTTGCGAAGGTTGTATCTATTTTGGAAAAGCATGGGGCGATGGAGTATTCTATAGTGCTTTCTGCATTTTCAAGTGATACGGCGCCGCTTCAATACATTGCTCCTTATTCTGGAACCGCGATGGCGGAATATTTCATGTTCCAAGGCAAGGATGTTCTAATTGTTTATGATGATTTGTCAAAGCATGCAGTGGCATACAGAACAATGTCGCTGCTGCTCCATAGACCGCCGGGTAGAGAGGCGTTCCCCGGGGATGTTTTTTATTTGCATTCCAGGCTTCTTGAGCGTTCATGCCGATTGTCCGATGAATATGGCGGAGGGTCCATTACTGCATTACCTATCATAGAAACGCTTGCCGGTGATGTGTCTGCATACATACCGACAAATGTGATTTCCATTACGGACGGGCAGATTTATTTGGAAAGTGAATTGTTTTTTTCAGGGATTCGCCCTGCTGTAAACGTGGGATTGTCGGTTTCTCGTGTGGGAGGCGCCGCACAGACAAAGGCGATGAAGAAGGTTGCGGGAAGTCTTAGAATAGATTTGGCGCAGTACCGTGAGATGGAGGTTTTCACACAATTTAGTTCTGACCTCGATAAATCCACAAAAGAGTTGTTGGAGCACGGGAAACGTTTGGTTGAAACATTAAAACAGCCTCTTTATAATCCCATGAAGCTGTACAAACAGATTATCATTTTGTGCGCTGCAACAAATAGGCTGATGATAGATGTTCCTCTCAAGAAGGTTAATGAATTTAAAAATGGATTGATTTCATATATGGAAATGAAATATCAGGACATTATAGAAGCAATTGAGAAGGAAAAAACATTGAATGATGAGATGGTTGAGAAAATAAAAGAAGCAACCTTGGAATATAAAAAGCAGGTGAGCAGTTCATGGCAAGCATGAGGGAAATTCGTTCCAGAATAAAAAGTATCAAAGATACGATGAAAATAACAAATGCCATGTACCTTATTTCTTCATCGAAGCTTAGAAAAGCAAAAAAACAGCTTTCCGACATAGAACCATATTTCGAGAAAATACAGTCTACTATGGTGGACATTCTTCAGCATACATCAGAACTTGACAATAAATATTTTGATGAACGCAGTGATTCTTTGAAAAAGAAGAAGGGCTATATTATCATTACCGGAGACAAAGGTATGGCGGGAGCGTATAACCATAATGTTATCAAGCTTGCCGAGAGTGTTTTGTCGGAGGATGATGAAAATCTTTTATTTTTGATAGGGAATATGGGGAAACAGTATTTTAAGCAGAAGAACGTAAGGATGAATGAGGATTTTTTGGGAATTATTCAGGAGCCTACGGTTTTTCGTGCCAGAGCGGTTGCCGAAGCTGCAATTGGTCTGTTTGAGGCGAGAAAACTGGACGAGGTTTATATGGTATACACAAAAATGCTTTCGTCGGTTAAAATTGAGCCTCAGCTGCTTAAGCTTTTGCCTTTGGAAAAGACAAAGCTTTCAAATTATGATGAGTTGAAGACAAAGTATGAGCAAATAGCGACTTATGAGCCGTCCCCGAACAAAGTGTTTAATCATCTGGTGCCGAATTATATAAAAGGTTTGATATTTGGTGCTTTGATAGAATCCCACGCAAGCGAGCATCAAGCGCGTATGATGGCTATGGATTCGGCAACCAACAGCGCAAAGGAAATGATTAAGTCCTTGGAGCTTGCGTACAACAGAGCAAGACAGGCGGCAATTACACAGGAGATTTCGGAAATTGTGGGCGGTGCGCAAAGCTTAAAATAATCGAAGTAAATTTCGATGTATATGAAAGTGGTGATAAAATTGAGTTATACAGGAAAAATTGTCCAGGTTTTGGGGCCTATAGTTGATGTGTATTTTGAAAACGACAAGTTGCCGCTTGTCAATGATGCACTGACTGTAGAAAGTGAAGACCGGACATTGGTTATGGAGGTTGCACAACACGTTGGAAACAATACAGTGCGCTGCATTATGCTTGCCTCAAGTGAGGGATTGGCAAGGGGTATGGAAGTTGTTTCGATGGGTTCGCCGATTAAGGTGCCCGTAGGCAAAAGTGTCCTTGGCAGAATGTTTAATGTTTTAGGACAGACTATTGACGACGGAGAAACGGTCAGCGGAGAAGAACAATGGGTTATTCATAGGCAACCACCTGCGTTTGAGGAGCAGAGTCCTGCCGTTGAGATTTTGGAAACGGGAATTAAGGTAATAGATTTACTGGCGCCTTATGCTAAGGGCGGAAAGATCGGTTTGTTCGGTGGTGCTGGTGTCGGAAAAACGGTTTTAATACAAGAGCTTATAAGAAACATTGCAACAGAGCATGGAGGATATTCCATTTTTACCGGTGTAGGCGAGAGAACGCGTGAGGGAAATGACCTTTGGCATGAAATGAAGGAATCGGGAGTAATTGACAAAACAGCCTTGGTGTTTGGTCAGATGAATGAACCTCCGGGCGCGCGTATGCGTGTGGCATTGACGGGGCTTACAATGGCGGAGTATTTCAGAGATAAGCAAAAGCAGGATGTGCTTTTGTTCATTGATAATATTTTCCGTTACGTTCAGGCGGGATCGGAGGTGTCTACGCTGCTTGGGCGTATGCCGTCGGCGGTGGGTTATCAGCCTACACTTGCAAACGAAGTTGGAGCCCTTCAGGAAAGAATCACGTCTACCAAAAACGGTTCCATCACATCGGTTCAGGCCGTTTATGTTCCGGCAGACGACTTGACGGATCCCGCACCTGCAACCACATTTGCACATTTGGATGCAACAACGGTTTTATCAAGAAAAATTGTTGAGCAGGGAATATATCCGGCTGTAGATCCTCTGGAGTCAACATCAAGAATTTTAGAGCCGGATGTTGTAGGGGAAGAGCATTACGAGGTGGCAAGAAAAACGCAGGAATTGCTTCAAAGATACAAGGAACTGCAGGATATTATCGCAATTTTGGGTATGGAGGATTTATCCGAGGAGGATAAGATTGCTGTATACAGAGCAAGGAAAATACAAAGATTCTTCTCGCAGCCGTTCTTTGTTGCCGAAAACTTTACGGGCATCAAGGGAAGGTATGTTCCATTGTCTGAAACAATCAAGGGTTTTAGGGCAATTTTGGACGGTGAGATGGATAGATATCCGGAAGTTGCATTCAATATGGCAGGGACTATTGATGAAGTCATTGAAAAGGCAAAATCATTATAGACGTAAGAAAGTCGGTGATATAGGATGTCTTCCACGTTTTATCTTGAAATATTATCACATAACAGAGTTTTTTACACAGGAAATGCAGAAAACTTAATTTTACCCGTATTGGACGGAGAAATGGGAGTTTTGGCGAAGCATGAGCCTATGGTAAGTGCAATTTGTGCTGGCGAAATGCGGTTTAAGGTAAATGGAGAATGGAAAATTGCCGCTGTCGGAGACGGCTTTGCGGAGATTATGCCAGAGTATGTTGTTATTTTGGTGGATACGGTGGAACTGCCGGAGGAAATCGATGTACGGCGTGCCCAAGAAGCAAAGCAAAGAGCCGAAGAGAAACTTAAGCAGAAGGAAAACCTAATTGAGTACTATCATGCCAGAGCAGCACTAGCAAGGGCGATGGCAAGACTTAAAGTAACGGGCAAACATATATAGCATTTATCAACTTTAGAGAATAGGTATGTCAAATTAAATTGTAAAAACAAAGTTTGACATGCCTGTTTTTTTTATTGTGATGCTTTGTTGTGCGGAACGGGAAAAATACACTGAATTTTACTTTCGGTCTGTGTTGTGGTGCTTCTCGGCATTGCTCTGTTTGGCTGCATGTAAAATATTGATCAAATATTTGAGTTAAACCCATTTATACACTTTAATGCACAACACCATAATGAATAATTCTAAACTGTAGAAGCTTCGTTAATTTTTTTATCATTTGCATTTTAGCAAATAAATTGGTATAATGAATATGTTATTTGGGGATTTGAAGAAGGGGTATGGGGCATGGACACAAAAAAGTTATCTTTCTCATTGGCTGCAATAATTATCTTTTTTACTTTGTACTGCTTTGCCGTATATGCAAAGTCCGTTTTTTGGGCAAATGTTATTGCGGTTCCGACAGATATTATGTTGTTTATACTTATATTTTTAGGAGTTAGATATAGCAAATATAAGACATCTAAGCTTTCCTGGCTATTTATTTCCTTATCTGTATTTTTTTGGGGAATAGCTGATTTAATATGGGCTGTATACGATATCTTTTTTAAAATAGATCCTAACGAGTCAACATCGCTATTTTATTCTTCAGCTAATTTTCTCATTTTGATTGGTTTAATTTTTTACGGTCTCCATGAAATAAAGAAATGGAGCATCATTCAACTTATAGTTGACTCTTTTGCCAATACGTCGGCAGTTTCTTTTTTGCTTTGGGTTTTGTTTTTGCATAGAAATTTTGAATTGACACATAAACTATCACAAGAGCCTATTGCTCTTTTTTGCATAGTTATAGATATATTGATTGTTACCGGCATATCCACATGGTTTTTCTCGGTTCGCAACGGAAAGTTGCCGCCTGCTTCAAATTTGGGAGGAGTCGGCATACTTATATTTGCGGCAAATGATTTATTCTATTATTATAAATATTTTTCACATTCATATATTCCAAATGATACAATAGATATAATATATATCGTCTCATTTATTTTCATTGCCTGCGGAGCTTGCTGCAAAAAGTACTGTCCGGAAAGTAGAGCACAGTCAGAACTCATAAGCAATATCGGCTTTAAAAATAAAGGACTTTTTATGCTTATATATCCGATATTGCTGATTATTCTTGGAGGATTTCAAAGATTTTTCATTTGGGATTTTGTAATTTTTTCTTCAATTATTTCAATCCATATGGCGCTTACATTTTATGTGCAGACGGCGATAAAAAATGAGCATCTTTTAAGGAAGGAAAAAGAACTTACCACCATATTGGAACAGCAAGTCTGTGAGCGCACAAGGCAATTGATTCAAAAAAACCAGGAACTTGACACTTTGTCAAATCAGGATACCATTACAAATGTGTATAACAGACGATATTTTATCAACGCTTTGGATAAGATGATGCAGGGTGCTGGAATATCTGATAATATAGCTGTTTTTTATATTGATTTGGATCGATTTAAAATTATTAATGATACTTATGGGCATTATGTGGGTGACAATCTTTTAGTCGAGCTTGCAAACAGATTGAAAAATTGCTGCGGAGAAGACTTTACTCTTGCTCGTTTGGGAGGAGATGAATTTGTAATTGCGGTTCGTAAACCATTCGAACGTGAATATATTACAGGATTTGCTGAAAAACTCTTAAATGTTTGCAGAAATACCTTTTATATTGATCAGTATGTTTTCAATATCACAATAAGCATAGGAATATCAGTTTACCCATTCGATGCAAAAAATCGTGATGAGCTTATGAAAAATGCAGATATTGCCATGTATCAGGCAAAGGAAAAAGGCAGAAACACATATGAAATTTTCAATAATGAAATCAGTCGTAAAATACAAAGAAAGCATGAAATTGAATTTTTGCTGAGGAAAGCAGACTTTAACAAAGAATTTGAGATGTACTATCAGCCGCAAATTAGTATTCCCGAAAAAAAATTGGTGGGAATGGAGGCACTGATACGTTGGAAAAATCCAAAAATCGGCTTTGTACCACCATCTGAGTTTATTCCTATTGCGGAAGAAATTGGATACATTGAGCTGATAGGAAATTGGACCATGCGGCAGGCGGTTGCGCAGATTGCAGAGTGGAACCGAAAGTATAATGCTGATCTTAAAATGGGAATCAATATATCTCCAATTCAATTCGAAAATAGGCATTTTATAAATTTTCTAAATGCGCTCATAGAGGATTATCAAATACCACCTCATTGGATAGACATCGAAATAACCGAAAATGTTGTAATGGTTGGAGATGAAAAACTTCTTGAAATTTTTGATGAATTAACACAAAATAATGTGTCGATTTCGCTTGACGATTTTGGGACCGGCTACTCATCGCTCGGTTACCTAAAGCAATTTCCTTTCTATCGTATTAAAATTGCAAAAACTCTGATAGATGAAATACATATTGACAACTATGATACTCAGATTGTAAAAGCAATTATCGCGCTGGCAAAGGCAATAGGCATTAAAACTATTGCAGAAGGTGTGGAGTATCAAAGTCAGTTGGATGTGCTGGCAGATTTAGGCTGTGAAGAAATTCAGGGATATTTCTTTTCAAAGCCCTTGCCCGCTTCAGAGTTTGAAGAAAAATATTTTAAACAACATTATAAAACGGGGGAATGAGAATGAAGAAAAAAGTATTGGCTGCGATTATTTTGTCTGTTTTATCTTATGCGGGAATTTCACCTGTATATGCTGAAAAAACAAATTTGTTGTCAGACCATATCTACAAGCTTGATTTAGGTTCGGCAACCGAAGGATATACCGCCATTGGAATCAATGATGTTAAGGGAGTCGCAACCGTTGAAGAAGCTGAAGGAGAAACAGGCGCAAAAAAGACTATTCTGTCAGGTCAGTACAGCTTTGCTAAAAAACTCGAAAACGGGGATTACCGTGTTACTGCTTTTGTATCAACGAAAGATAAACTGTCATTTAAAGTGGAAAATCAGGCATTTAATGACGAATATTTGTCCTCAGACACTGAATTATCCAAGATAGTAACGATTACTGACGGAGAAATGAATTTTGACATTAACGGAGCCGTGAGTGTCATAGAAATTTCAAAAGTTTTAAAGTTTGATTTAGGCTCCAAATATACGGACGGGTTTATCCATGCGGATGCTTCAACTAAATATTCCGAAAAAACAGGTTATGGCTTCAACACGCCAAGTAATGTTTTGAATGTCACGTCTTCTGGAGAAAACGAAAAGAGCGATGCGGTAGAGTTTGTTACTTTTGGCACGACGTCGGATAATACGTTTAATGTTGATCTTCCAAATGGTCGTTATAATATAAAGGTAACCGCAGGAGATATTTCGAGAATGAGTGTTGCCGCAGAAGGTTATTTCGCAATTATGAATATGACTGGCAACAATGCAGTAAGTGAGATTGAAATTCCTGTAACCGATGGACAACTCAATATCCTTGCGACAGAAGGAAAAACAGGAACAAAATTTTCAATCGCAAGTCTTGAAATTTCCAAAATCGCAGATGATGCATATCCCGTAAAGACAATCTTTATAGGGGGAGATTCCACAACTACAACATATTATCCTCTAAATGCAACCCTTGTTCCCACTACGCAGGGAGGTTGGGGACAAATGCTCGGTGCATATGTTTCAAAAAAATACTATGTACATAACTATGCAACAGGCGGACAATTTGCAAAAGGTTTCTTAACCAGCGGGCAGTTTGATGCAGTGGAGCATTATATAAAACCGGGCGATATCTTTATAGTGCAGTTTGGTATAAATGATTCTAATTATTCAAACGAAGAAGAATATAAGACAAGTATGCTTGAGATGGTAAAGAGGATAAAGGCAAAAGGCGCAACCCCCATTCTTCTTGTTGCACAAGGGCGCGCAACCGACTTTGGCGAAACGAATATTTACTACAAGCCCGATCGATGGTATAAACAAACCACCATTGCAATAGCAAATCAAGAAAACGTTCCCTTGATCGATTTGCATAACCTAAGTTCCGCATATTTTACTCAAATAGGCAAAGACGCTACAACAGCTTTATATTGGATAAACTACCAAGGAAAGCAGGATACCCTCCATCCAAACAGACAAGGTGCCGGACAGCTTGCACGTTTGGTTGCCGAGGACTTAGTAACAAAGGGAATTATAGATAAGCATGATGTACGGCTGTATCCTTACGGTTTCAGCGACAACCTTACAATTAAGGTATATGATGGCTATAGTGTTTCGCAAGCTAATGATGGTACGGATAAATGCGTGGCATATGTACAGAATCTGGTGTGCGCTCCCAAAAAGGTTACAGCTATTGTTGCCGTTTATGATGCAACAACAAAGACGCTTGTAAAAACCATATCAAAAACTGTGGAACTTGCCGCTTTCGACCCTACCAAGCCTTTGGCATCAGATGAAATAAGCGTGCCTCTTGAAAATATGAAAAATGTTACGGCAAAAATGTATATTTACGAAGGTTCCTCGCTCATCAAATCACAAGGAAGCAGTGAAGAATATCACTATTACGATAATGCACATAGAGTATCCGATAAATTGTTTGCAAATTATAAAGCATCTTCTCCCGCAGCATAGAAAAAAAGTCACCATCATCCGTTGGATGATGGTGACTTTTTTATTGTATATCATTTACGGCAATCACTGCGGCAGTATTTGGGGAATAATTTTTCTCCATAACATCCGCAAGTGCTCTTACTGTGTCCAAAGACGTCATCAAGGATACCGAACATTCTGTTGCAGTACGTCTTATTTTAAATCCGTCACTGTCAACATCATTTCCTTTTTTCGGGATATCAATCATCAAATCAATAATTCCGCTTCTTATGAGGTCAAGAACATTCGGCACTCCCTCGGAGATTTTCTTTGCAAGCTGCACCTTTATTCCGTTTTTCTCCAAAAACTTTGCCGTTCCGTCAGTTGCAATAAATTTGCAACCCATACTATCAAAGCGTTTTGCGATTGGGAGAAAGTTTTCTTTGTCTAAATCTCTTACCGTAGCTAAAATAGTGCTTCCTGCCTTTGGTATCGCAGTTCCTGCGCCCACAAAGCCCTTATACATCGCTTCCTCAAAGTTTGTTCCGACACCCAATACTTCTCCTGTTGAGCGCATTTCAGGGCCCAAACTAACCTCAACCCGCGGGAGTTTTTCCGTAGAAAATACGGGAACCTTAATTGCAACGGTATTTGTTTCTTTCGCAATCCCTGTAGAATAACCCATATCTTTTAAAGTTTCCCCAAGCATGATGCGTGTCGCGATATCAATTACAGGCACGTTGGTAACCTTGCTGATATACGGCACAGTACGGCTTGAGCGCGGGTTTACTTCTATGACATAAAGCTCATTTTTAAATTCTATAAACTGAATATTGATCATTCCAATTACTTTTAGAGCAATTGCTATCTTATGCGTAACATCCATGATTTTCGCTTTCATTTCCTCAGAAATGTTTTGAGGCGGATAAATGGAAATGCTATCTCCCGAATGTACGCCCGCTCTTTCAAGATGCTCCATAATACCAGGAATTAAAACATCTTTTCCGTCACATATTGCATCGACCTCTATTTCACGTCCGCCTAAATAACGGTCAATGAGTACAGGATTTTTCTTGTCTTTTTTGAACGCATCGGCAAGATAACGAACTAAATCCTGCTCGTTGTAGGTAATTTCCATACCCTGCCCCCCAAGCACATAAGACGGTCTTACCAATAAAGGATATTCAAGCTTATTTGCTTCCTCGATACCTTCTTCCACCGTCCAAATAGCTTTTCCTTTAGGACGCTTAATATCGAGTCTTTCCAAAAGCTCATCAAATTTTTCTCTATCCTCTGCCTCATCAATGTGCTTCGGCTTTGTTCCGTAAATCGGAACCTGCATTTCATCAAGGAATTTTGCAAGCTTTATTGCCGTTTGCCCTCCAAATTGCAGGATAACACCATCTGGCTTTTCCTTTTCGATGATATTGAGTACATCTTCTTCCGTCAGCGGTTCAAAGTAGAGCTTGTCTGAGGTGTCAAAATCTGTACTCACAGTTTCGGGATTGTTGTTTACAATAATTGTCTCAATGCCTGCCTTCTTGAGTGCCAGCAC
>JAOAAV010000115.1 GCA_026418715.1 Clostridia bacterium | reverse complement strand
TTCCTCTTTTCTGTGGTATACTTTATTTGATCCATTACGATCTCCTCCAGTCACTTTTGTATGCAACTTAAGTATAACTGGTTTTGATCCTAATGGATATTATTTTTTATATCTTTGGGCAATTTATTTTACAACTTGCTATAATTTTCTGCGGTTGTTGTTAGAAACACATTGATGGGTTACACTTTTTTGAAAATAATCTCCAAACTGTCCTTATCAATGTTAGACGGCGGAAATTTTATCGTCTACCTTGCACAACATGATTTAGTATCGTGTTCAATAATTTTTATAGCAAGAAGGCTGCTTCCACCCCTCCTCTAAACTTATACATTCTCACCTTTTGCAAAAACGCTTTTCGTCCGCTCTGTGCTGAGATTCCACTTTACCACTATGCTTTTAAGTTGCTACCATGCTCCTATGGTGCATGATTCCCGAGATGTCTAATGCTTCTTCAAATCGCTAAACGTTATACTATATCGTAGTCTATTTTCTTTTTTATTTGTCACCCGTCAATTGTATCACAACAAAAATTTCCCTCACTTTTGATACAAAGTTGTTTCATTATTGAGCTTTGTATGGTATAATCCATATGTATACTTGCGATATATTTGCATTGCCGTTTTAGGCTGTGCAGTACGGGCAGGAAAGGAAGACAAAAGATGAACATCACTATAGTAGGATTAGGCCTTATAGGCGGCTCTATTGCCCGCCGTCTTCGCGGTTTTTATGATTGTGAAATTTGTGCGGTGGATATCGACAAGGATTCACTGGCACTTGCCAAGCTTGACGGAGTGATTGATAAAGGTTTCACAGACGGAAAGCAGGCGGTGGAAAATGCAGATTTGATTGTATTATGCCTGTATCCCCAAGCAAATATAGATTTTATAAAAGAAAATGTTTCTTACATAAAGTCGGGTGCTGTGATTACTGACGTATCGGGTGTTAAAAGATATGTAATCGACGAAATGAACAAAATTCTCCCTAACACCGTTGATTTTATAGGGGGACATCCCATGGCAGGGAGAGAGGTGGGAGGATATAAAAGCTCTACTGATACCCTTTTTGACAAAGCATCATATCTGATTACTCCGACAAAAAACAATAAGCCTCAAAATATTGCTCTTATCCGCTCTCTTGCGGAATATATCGGCTGCAGCCATGTCATATCGACTACCCCAGATGAGCACGATGCGGTTATTGCCTATACAAGCCAGCTTATGCATGCGGTTGCAATCGCACTTTGCAATAACCCCATGATAGAGCGTTCGACCTTTTTCAGTGCAGGAAGCTTAAGAGATTGTACACGGGTTGCCGTAATCAACGAAAATCTCTGGAGTGAACTGTTTTTGGAAAACAGCTTTCACCTTAAGGAAAGGATTGAAGAAATGCAGGCAAGTCTTGAAGACATAAAGCAAGCTTTAATAAACAACGACAGACAAGCGCTGAAAAATATTATGACTCATGCCACAAGTCAAAAGTTAAAATGGCTGATGGAATAGATATCTTTTAAAAGCCAAATTTTCTACCCGCATTTTATCTTCAATATAAAATCGTTTAGCAGATTTCATATGTTTCACCATATTTCTTGTGAAAAATGCTTTTTGAGAATAAATATGCCTGTTTATGATAAAATATAATATATAAAATGCAGGGAAGGAGTGATTTCATTGAAGAAATATCTGGAAATAACCGACATTTTCGCACGTGAAATTTTAGATTCAAGAGGCAATCCGACAATTGAAGCGGAGGTATACACGGATGTAAGCGTCGGACGTGCTTGTGTCCCTTCGGGTGCATCCACCGGAGTTTTTGAGGCGGTGGAGCTTCGTGACGGTGATAAAAAACGCTATCTTGGCAGAGGAGTACAAAATGCGGTAGACAATGTAAACAATACTATTGCAGATAGTTTGCTGGGCATGAATATATTTGACCAGCGTGCCATTGACGAGAAAATGTGCAAACTTGACGGAACCCCAAACAAGGGGAATTTGGGTGCAAATGCAATTTTAGGCGTTTCAATAGCTTGTGCAAAAGCTGCGGCCAATGCGCTTGGTCTTCCGCTTTATCAGTATATAGGCGGAGTAAATGCGCATATTTTGCCGGTGCCTATGATGAATATATTAAACGGTGGAGCTCATGCCAACAACAACGTGGACATACAAGAATTTATGATTATGCCCGTGGGCGCATCTTCATTTAAAGCAGGTCTTAGAATGAGCGTAGAGGTTTTTCATGCTCTTAAAAAGATACTTGCAGATATGAAAAATGCAACCTCAGTAGGTGACGAGGGAGGCTTTGCGCCTAATCTGGATGTTGATGAACAAGCCTTTGACGTGATTATTGCCGCCATCGAAAAAGCCGGATATGTGCCCGGCTCGGATTTTAAAATTGCCGTCGACGCCGCATCATCGGAATGGTATCAGGGCGACGGAACGTACAAGCTTCCAAAAGCCGGAGTTGTAAAAACGAAAGAGGAAATGGTGTCTTACTGGGATAATTTGGTCAAAAAGTATCCCATCTGTTCCATAGAAGACGGTGTTGCGGAGGATGATTGGGAAGCATGGAAATTGCTGACCGACCGCATGGGAGATAAAATTCAACTGGTTGGTGACGATCTTTTTGTTACGAACACGGAACGCTTGAAAAAAGGCATTGATTTAGGCATAGCCAATTCTATTTTGATTAAAGTAAATCAGATAGGTACCTTGACGCAAACGCTTGAAGCTGTGGAAATGGCGCATCGTGCAGGATACACAGCTATTATATCGCATAGAAGCGGCGAGACGGAAGATACCACAATTGCGGATATTGCCGTAGCAACAAATGCTGGGCAAATTAAAACAGGTGCTCCAAGCCGAACGGACAGGGTCGCAAAATACAATCAGCTTCTACGCATTGAGCAGGAGCTTTGCCACACGGCGAAGTATTTAGGGAAAAATTTGTTTGAATAAAAAAAGCCCTTTAAATCAAAGCACTCTGATTTAAAGGGCTTTTTAATATGCTTTTACTGCATGGTGTTCTGTCCCATACCCTCCTTTTTGGCATTATGGTTCTGATTTTGCTGTGCGGCAAAACTGGTCATGCTGTTGACCTTCTCTTGATTTACACAAGCGTACTTTTGCAGCTTTTTCTTATTATCTCTGCTGATTTTGGACATTTTTCATTCCTCCTTGCAACAAATTTAATACCTGCCATAGTATCCTCACTTTATCGAATAATTATTCATAATTTTTTAGAAAATAGAAACAAGCCATGCAAAAATTGCATGGCTGACTTCCTATTTGTTATACTTAACATGAAGCATTTCATGTTGTTTTCCGCAGATAATATTTGAGTAGACAGAGGCCAAGACAGGATTTTTATCCGAATGCTTAATCTGCATCGCTTTGTCTGTGTGATACAGTCCTTTAGCACGCTTGTCGCGCTCCGGATGCATGGCAAACGGTTGTCCCGCTCCACCTATGCAACCCTCCGGACACGCCATAACCTCAATGATGTCGTAATGCAACTGTCCGCTTTGAATCCCCTGAATAACGTGTTCGGCATTTTTAAGCCCATGAACCACGCAAGCCCTCAAGGTTTTGCCGCCAACCTCAAGCTGCGCCTCCTTTATTCCATCCTTGCCGCGTACACCCACAAAAGCAAGTTCGCGAAGCGCCTCATGGCTCTTATCCTCCATACAGCGTCTTAAAACCGCTTCCGTTACTCCGCCGGTCACACCAAAGATGACTCCCGCGCCGCTTCCTAAATCAAACGGGATATCTGCGTCAATTTCTTCTATGTTATCAAACCGAATGCCCGCACCGCGAATCATGGTGGCAAGTTCTTGCGTCGTAAGAACCAGATCCACATTCGGGACTCCGTTCACCTTAAATTCATCCCGTGCCGCCTCATATTTTTTTGCCGTACACGGCATAATTGCAACTGATACAAGCTCCTTATCCGAACCGGATTTTTTATGATACTCCTTTATAACACTTGCAAACATCTGCATTGGCGAACGACAGCTTGAAATTGCAGTGTTTATCAACTCCGGATGCTTCTCCTGTGCATATTTGATCCAAGCCGGACAGCACGAGGTGTACTGAGGCAGATTCTCGCCCTTTTTAAATCTTTCGGCAAATTCCTTTGCTTCCTCCATAACAGTAAGATCCGCTCCGAGAGCGGTGTCAAAAACCTCGTCAACGCCCATCAACTTAAGTGCCGCAACAATCTTCCCGAATACATTTTCTCCCGAAGGTATCCCGAATTCTTCACCCAACGCAACTCTTACCGCAGGCGCAATCTGTACAACAACCTTTTTCCTTTCATCGCAAATTGCTTCCCACATAGTCTGTGTTTGGTCCTTGACCGTAATTGCACCCGTCGGGCAAACAGCCGCACACTGACCGCAGTTTACACAGTTCGTTTCCGCCAAGTTTTGATTAAATCCTGGCACAACCTGCATCTCAAATCCACGATAAGCAAAATCCAAAACTCCCAAGCCCTGTTTTTCCTGACATACTCTCACGCAGTCTCCGCAGAGAATACACTTGTTCGGATCACGCACTAAAGCTATACTGCTAGTATCCAGCGGCTTAGCTTCTTTGCTGTTGTCAAAACGGATCGTTTTAATTCCAAAGCGGAAGGCAAGTTCCTGTAGTCTGCATTTTCCCGTCTTTGCACAGGTGGTACAGTCACGACAATGCGTTGACAGAAGTAATTCCAGAATCATCTTTCTGTGTTTTTGAAGCTTTGGTGTGTTTGTTTTAATTTCCATGCCGTCCTTCGGCGGAGTAGAACAGGATGCCGTTACTCCGCCCCATTTATCTTCAACAATACACATCCTGCACGCCCCATATACGGAAAGTTCCGAATAATAGCAGAAGGTAGGCAGATCAATATTCGCTTTTCGAATAAGCTCAAGGATATTTTTTTCACCTTCAATCTTTACCTTTTGACCGTCAATAATCATATATCCCATATTCATTAGACCTCCTCTACTGCACCGAACGGACACATACTCACACAGGCTCCGCATTTTATGCACTTTGCCGAATCAATTATAAACGGATTTTTGATTTCACCTTTGATTGCACCGACAGGACAATTTCTTGCACACTTGCTGCAACCTTTGCATTTATCCGAAATGATTGAATATGATTTTAATGCCTTGCATACGCCCGCAGGACATTTTTTATCCACAACATGAGCAATATACTCATCCCTGAAATATTTAAGAGTGGAAAGAACGGGATTTGCCGCAGATTTGCCGAGCCCGCAAAGTGCCGCATCAGAAACAGTTTTTCCGATTTCTTCAAGCAAATCCAAGTCCTCAAGCGTTCCTTCTCCCTTTACGATACGCTCCAAAATTTCGAGCATACGGCGCGTACCCTCTCTGCATGGCACACATTTGCCGCAAGACTCGTTTTGCGTAAAGTTCATAAAGAAACGTGCAACCTCAACCATGCAGGTGTTTTCATCCATTACAACCAAACCACCCGACCCAATCATGGCGCCTACCTTTTTGAGAGAGTCAAAATCAAGCGGCAAATCCAGATGACTTTCATCAAATGTCAGACAGCCTCCTGACGGGCCTCCGATTTGCACCGCCTTGAACTTTTTATCGTCCTTTATTCCGCCGCCTATGTCAAAGACAATTTCTCTGAGAGTTGTTCCCATGGGTACTTCAATGAGTCCCGTGTTTTTAACATTGCCTGTAATCGCAAATGCTTTTGTTCCCGGGCTTTTTTCGGTTCCTACCTCTTTATATTCATCCACACCATCTCTGATAATAAGAGGTACGTTGGCATATGTTTCCACGTTATTTAGTACCGTCGGCTTGCCAAAAAGACCCGCTTCAACCGTCCGTGGCGGTTTTACGCGAGGCATACCCCGCTCTCCTTCAATCGAAGTTGTAAGCGCACTTCCTTCGCCGCATACAAATGCGCCCGCTCCTTGATTTATATGTATGTGAAAGCTAAAATCGGATCCAAGCACGCTGTCTCCAAGTATGCCCAGTCTTTGAGCCTCTTTTATTGCGGTTTTAAGCCTTTCAACCGCCAGAGGATATTCAGCGCGAACATAAATATATCCCTCATGCGACTGTGTGGCAACACCTGCAATTATCATACCCTCAATCATCCTGTGAGGGTTACCTTCCATAATACTTCTGTCCATAAATGCACCCGGATCACCTTCATCGCCGTTGCATACCACATAACGCTCTTTTTCTTCCTGACGTGACACCTGCTGCCACTTTTTTCCCGCAGGATACCCGCCGCCGCCGCGTCCGCGCAGTCCCGATTCTAAAATCTCATTGCAAATATCATCAGGCGACATCTCAAACAGCGCACGTGCCAACGCACTGTATCCACCCTTTGCAATAAACTCTTCAATAGAATCCGCATCAATCTGACCGCAGTTTCCCAAAACCAATCTTGTCTGCTTTTTGTAAAACGGTATCTCAAACTGCTCCGGATAGATTTTACCTTCATATTCATAGAAAAGCCTTTCCACCGGTTCGCCCTTCTTGAGTGTTTTTTCCACAATCTCCTCGCAGTCATCCAAGCTTACCTTTATGTACAGCCAGCCTTCCGGTTCTATCTTAACAAGAGGGCCCATCTCGCAAAAGCCGTGACATCCGCTTTTTTTAATGCCTATCCCTTCATGCTTATCCTCAAAATCAAGCTCGATTTGCACGTTTAAATTCTTTTCTTTACCAAACTCTATCAATTTTTTGTATATTTCCAAAGAACCGCCCGCAACACAGCCTGTGCCTGCGCAAACCAGAACCTTTCTAGTTTGCCTGTCAAACGCCTCGGCGCATTTTTCACGAAAGCGGTTTAATTCTTCATAGGAACGAATCATATTTCTCCCTCCCTTAAATCAGAAATCAGTTTTTCCGCCTTCTCCGGCGTCATGGCAGGATATACGGCATCATTTACCGTGAGCACCGGCGCTAAGCCGCAGGCTCCCAAACATGATACTGTTTCCACGGTAAAAAGCATATCATCTGTTGTAACCTTTCTCTCATTTAAGGAAAGAATTTCTCTTATTTTCTCTAGTATTGGAATAGATTTTCTTACATGACACGCCGTTCCATCACAAATCTTGATGACATATTTACCTTTTGGCTCCAAAGAAAAATTCTCATAAAAAGTGGCCACGCTATAGATTTTTGCCGTACTGATGTTCATCGCATCTGCTACATGCTCAAGCACTTCCCTCGGCAAATACCTATATTCCGCCTGAATTTCCTGCAATATTGTAATGAGATGTCTTTGCTGCGAGCCGTAGCGGGAAAGAATCTCATCAACCTTTGTTAAATCTACCGACATTTAGGTTGCCTCCCTGTTAAAGTAATGACTTTTCAGCGTTTCTACATTAAAATCACAAAATTAATTATATTAAATTTCAATATACTTGTCAATGAATTTTGTTTAAAATTTAACAAAGATTTATAAAAAAAATACAGGTCATAAAATAATAATTTAATGATTTCAGACTGTAGACAAAAGGTGTTCTACGCATTGCGTAAAACACCTTTT
>JAOAAV010000096.1 GCA_026418715.1 Clostridia bacterium | reverse complement strand
GTCTACGGGATGGTTTATTGAGCCATATCCAATTCCCGCATCATGCATGGCACGGATTACCTTTTCAAATGCATCTATATTCTTAGTTGGATCTCCGTCAAGCTCCACATAGGATATGTGTCCGGCATTCGTCAGCGCATGGTAAGGAGCTTCCTTCTTTATTTTATCAAAAGCACTGATATTGTAATATACAGGAATATGAAAGCTGTTTGTGTAATAATCCCTATCCGTAACTCCCTTTATTTCACCGAACAGTTTTTTGTCCATTTTTACAAATCTGCCGGACAAACCTTCCGCAGGAGTTGCAAGCAGGGTGAAATTAAGCTTTCTTTCTTTGCTCTCTCTATCTAATCTTTCTCTCATATGAGAAATAATATCAATCCCCAAATTCTGCGCCTTCTCAGACTCACCATGATGCTCACCGATTAATGCAACCAGGGTTTCAGCCAAGCCGATAAATCCAACGGACATAGTACCGTGCTTGAGCACTTCTCCAACTTTATCGTTCGGTCCAAGCTTTTCACTATCTATCCAAACACCTTCCCCCATAAGAAAGGGATAATTTTTTACCTTTTTATTTGCCTGTATTTCAAAGCGATCCAAGAGCTGGTCGATTACCAAGTCCATCTTTCGGTCAAGCTCCTCGAAAAACCACATGACATCTCCCTTTGCCTTGAGTGCGATACGAGGCAGATTGATTGATGTAAAGCTTAAATTGCCTCGCTTGTTACAAATTTCTCTGGACGGGTCGTATACATTTCCTATAACACGAGTACGACAGCCCATATACGCAATTTCGGTTTCGGGGGTACCATTATAATACTGCAGATTAAATGGAGCATCCACGAATGAAAAGTTCGGAAACAGCCTTTTGGCGCTTACCCTGCAGGCAAGCTTAAACAAATCATAATTCGGATCCTCAGGATTATAGTTTATACCATCCTTAACACGGAATATCTGTATGGGGAAAATAGGGGTTTCTCCGTTTCCCAAGCCTGCCTCATTTGATAAAAGCACATTTTTAACGGCCATTCTGCCTTCAGGGGAAGTATCCATACCATAGTTGATGGATGAAAACGGAGTCTGTGCGCCTGCTCTTGAATTCATCGTATTTAGATTATGTATGAACGCCTCCATTGCCTGATAGGTCGCCCTGTCGGTTTCTGAAAGTGCTTTTTTTAGCGCAAATTCCTGACATTTTATTATGGTTTTTTCATCAAAATTGAAATCTTCTTTTAAAGCCTCAAGTTCTGCCTGTCTGTATTTTTCGTTGTCTCCCATACGCAGAACATAACCTTCATCCAAAAGTCTATCCCTAATTTCTTTGAGTTTTCCTTCTTCAATTTCTGTCCCGTCAATAAGCTCAATAGCCTTCGCCAAATTTGAAATATATTTTCTTCTATACGTTTTTATTATACCGGGTGCCATGCCATAGTCAAAGTTCACAATGCTTTGACCTCCATGCTGATCGTTTTGATTGGATTGTATTGCAATACAAGCAAGCGCCGCATAACTTGCGATATCATTAGGCTCACGCAATACCCCATGTCCGGTTGAAAATCCACCATTAAACAGATCCAGCAAATCTATCTGACAGCAAGTTGTCGTCATCGTTAAAAAGTCCAAATCGTGAATATGAATGTCTCCGTTTTTATGAGCTTTTGAATGTTCCGGCTTTAATACAAACATTTCAAAAAACTGTTTTGACCCTTCAGAACCGTATTTGAGCATGGTTCCCATTGCCGTGTCGCTGTTGACATTGGCATTTTCCCTTTGCAGATCGCTCTCCTCTGAATCCCTGAAGGTAATATCTTCATAAATCTTCATCAAATTTGTCTTCATTTCCCTAACACGTGTACGCTCAGAACGGTATACAATATACGCTCTTGCAGTTATCACATGACCGTTTTTAATGAGTATCTTTTCAACAGCATCCTGAATTTGCTCAACAGTAGGCTTTTCTATGCCCTGCTCCTCAATTTCAAGCACCACCTGATTGCTTAAACTTAAAGCATACTCATAGTCATCCCTCTTTGCGCTTGCGTTAAATGCTTTATTAATCGCATTCGCAATTTTGCTGATGTCAAAACCAACCTCTCTGCCGTCACGCTTTATAATAGCAGTTATCATTGCTCCCATCCTTCCATCTCATCAACCTTTATTGAATATATAGTATATAATTTAAATTAATCCACTATATATTGTGTACGAGAGTAATTATATTACCATATGATGTGTATGTCAATAATAAATTATTTATTTTGATGTCCCTATTGGCAGAAAGCGAGAAGAAATCTATGCCGAAATCTATGTAAAATTTTTCAACAACTTTTTTATGCAAATTGCTATAATTTAAAAAAAATCTATAACCAAAACAGTATAAAACGACATAAAATTAATACTACATTAATTTTATGCGTACTTTTTCATTGCATAATAATAAAATTATGATATAATTGAGAAGATGGCTGATGCGCCTGTTTCTTAATGTAAATTCTTTGGAATTTGCTGATTTTTTGAATACAAAGATATGAAAGGAGCAGCATATGAATTATTCACATGAAGTAGAAATGATGTGTCCTCTTGCAAAGGGTGTTAAGCATGGTCCCGCACCCATTCCGCAGGAAGGAAAATGGACACAGGCAAAAGAAATAAAGGATATATCGGGTTTGACACACGGTGTTGGCTGGTGTGCGCCCCAGCAAGGTACATGCAAGCTGACGCTTAATGTAAAGGAAGGCATTATAGAGGAAGCTTTAGTGGAAACGGTAGGCTGTTCGGGCATGACACATTCTGCGGCTATGGCAGCTGAAATCTTGGCAGGCAAGACATTGTTGGAAGCTTTAAATACCGACTTGGTTTGTGACGCAATCAATACAGCAATGAGAGAATTATTTTTGCAAATTGTATACGGACGCAGCCAAACAGCCTTTTCAGAAGGTGGTCTGCCAATAGGAGCAGGACTTGAGGATTTAGGAAAAGGGCTCAGAAGTCAAGTCGGCACCTGCTATTCAACGACAGCAAAAGGTCCGAGATACCTCGAACTTGCGGAAGGTTACATAACAAAAATCGCAATTGACGATGAAGACCATATAATCGGTTACAAGTTCGTGCATTTAGGTAAAATGATGGAAATGATTTCAAAGGGCATGGACGCAAATGAAGCCCTTGAAAAAGCAAGCGGTCAATATGGCAGATTTGACGATGCCGTAAAGGTTATTGACCCGAGACACGAATAAGAAGGAGGGCAATCGGAATGGCTTTGTTTGAAAGTTACGAGAGAAGAATAAAACAAATCAATGCCGAGCTTGCAAAATACGGCATTTCGTCTATTGAAGATGCGAAAAAGGTTTGCGACGAAAAAGGTATTGATGTTTACAATATAGTGAAAGGTATTCAGCCGATTTGTTTTGAAAATGCTTGCTGGGCTTATATTGTAGGCGCGGCAATCGCTATTAAAAAAGGTTGCACCGTTGCTGCAGATGCCGCTGAAGCAATTGGTTTGGGACTTCAGTCTTTCTGTATCCCCGGTTCTGTTGCGGACGACAGAAAGGTTGGTATCGGTCACGGCAATCTTGCTGCAATGTTGCTTCGCGAGGAAACAAAGTGTTTTGCATTTTTGGCTGGCCATGAGTCTTTTGCGGCGGCTGAAGGCGCGATTGGCTTGGCAAAATCCGCCAATAAAGTCAGAAAGGAAGATCTTAGAGTTATTCTAAATGGTCTTGGCAAGGATGCCGCACAAATTATATCCAGAATAAACGGCTTTACATTCGTTGAAACAAAGTTTGATTATTATACGGGTGAGCTTAGCATAGTTTCCGAAAGAGCATATTCTAAAGGCGAAAGAGCAAAGGTTCGCTGCTACGGTGCGGACGACGTGCGTGAGGGTGTGGCTATAATGCACAAGGAAGGCGTTGACGTATCTATTACTGGAAATTCAACCAATCCAACACGTTTCCAGCATCCTGTTGCAGGTACATACAAAAAGGAATGTCTTGAAATCGGCAAAAAATATTTCTCCGTTGCTTCAGGAGGCGGCACGGGAAGAACCCTTCATCCAGATAATATGGCTGCCGGCCCTGCTTCTTACGGTATGACGGATACAATGGGCAGAATGCACTCTGATGCTCAGTTTGCGGGTTCTTCATCCGTACCTGCTCACGTTGAAATGATGGGATTGATTGGTATGGGCAATAATCCGATGGTGGGTGCAACTGTGGCTGTTGCCGTTGCAATTGAGGAAAGCTTTAGATAATTAATATGATAAATAGCAAAAAAGGCGGTTTTCCGCCTTTTTTTTTGTCAATATTTCAAGAATATATATGAAAGTTAAAAAATGAGTCTATAATATTTTACGTGTTTTTCTATGTTAGAAACAGCTTCCTATGACTTCTTAGTTTTATCATAGAAAACTATTCCTAACAGTATTTTCTTCACAACGTGGAAGCAAATTCGGTTGATTTTCGATGTTCTTTTATCAACTTATTGAAAGTTTTTTCCCGACTCAAATTTTCAAAAGCAACAGCCATCATCAGCTTAATTCTGTTAAGCTGATTTACCTCGCTTGCTCCAGGATCATAGTCAACCGCTACGATATTAGCTTCTGGAAATTGACGCCGCAATTCCTTTATCATACCTTTTCCCGTAACATGATTTGGCAGACACGCAAACGGCTGAACACATACAATATTCGGCACTCCACTTTCAATCAGTTCAATCATCTCTCCAGTCAAAAACCAACCCTCACCAGTACAATGTCCAAGTTGCAGAACTCTCTGAGCGCCTTCTGCAATTGTTTTGATGCTTTTGGGCACCCTCATCGCAAATTTGGGATTAGCCCCAAGCACTTTCTTCATATGGCTGCGATATTTTTCAAGAAGCCATATACCTAAATTGCATACAAATGCCGTATGTCTGCTAAGGCCTAAATTGTCGCGCCTGAAATTTGTATTGTAAAAACAGTAAAACAAGAAGTCCAGCAAACCGGGCATAACTGCTTCTCCGCCCTCTTTTTCTATGACGTTTATGATATTATTATTGGCATCGGGATGAAACTTTACCAAAATTTCTCCCACAATTCCCACCTTGGGCTTTATAACGTTTTCATTGATTTCAACAGCGTCAAAATCACGCACCATTTCGTCAATCACATCAACAAGCTTACATTTGTTGTTTTGTGAAATATCATGACATAGTTTCAATTGCCATTTGTTATACAATGCGTCTGTACTTCCTTTCTTACATTCATACGGACGCACTCTGAGAGTTAAAGTAAGCAGCAGATCTCCCCATACGCAGGCCTTGACCAGATCATGGAAAAGCTTAGGGGTAACTTTAAAGCCCGGATTTCCTTCCAATCCAGAAAAATTTAAAGATACTACCGGAATATTGGGATAACCTGCATCCTTTAGTGCTTTTCTGAGAAATGCGATGTAGTTGGTCGCACGGCAGCCGCCTCCCGTTTGAGTAATCATAACGGACGTATTTTCAGGGTCGCATTTTCCCGAAATAAAAGCATTCACAAGCTGCCCCGTCACAATAATAGATGGATAGCAGGCATCATTATTTACACTTTTTAAACCTGCTTCTACATCGTCAGGACCTACTTTCTCCAAGACCATCGCATTATATCCGTTCGCATTGAACGCAGCCTCGAACATTTTAAAATGAACAGGACTCATCTGCGGGAAAATTACTGTATGTTTCTGTCGATTCTCCTTTGTAAATACGGTTCTTTTTAATGTATAGCTTTCTGTTTGCTCCGGTACAAAGCCTCCATCGTCACGCTCCTTTACGGCGGCTTTCAAGGAACGTACGCGAATACGCGCCGTACCCAAATTTGAAACTTCATCTATTTTGAGCGTAGCATAAATTTTTTCATGAGATTGCAAAATTTCCTGTACTTGGTCGGTTGTAACCGCATCTAAGCCACAACCAAAGGAATTTAATTGAATCATCTCTATGCTGTTGTTTTGTATAACATAAGCGGCAGCTTCATAAAGCCTTGTATGATATGCCCATTGGTCAACCACTCGAATGTCACGTTTCAAGTGCCCCAAATGCGCTATGCTGTCTTCGGTAAGCACGGCAAAACCGAGATAATTAATCATTTCGGGTATTCCGTGGTTAATTTCGGGATCAATGTGATAAGGTCTTCCTGCAAGAACAATACCTTTTGCATTGTTCTCTCTAATCCATGCAATCGTCTTTTCCCCTTCTGCCCGAATATCCTTTTTGTATTTTGCGAGTTCGGAAAATGCCTTTTTTGCCGCTTTTTCAATCTCGCTTTTCGTAATTTTCATATATTCTAAAGATTTATGTATTTGTCTTACAAAAGACTTCTTATCGTCCAAGTTTATAAACGGATAAAGAAATTTCATGTCTTTCTGTCTTACGACATCCATATTGTTATAAATAACCTCAGGATATGACGTGACTATAGGACAGTTAAAATGGTTGCCCGCACCGTCATATTCCTTCTGTTCGTAAGGAACGCAGGGATAAAATATTGTCTTTACTCCCTTATCAATCAAATCTTGAATATGACCATGTACCAGCTTTGCGGGATAGCATGCGCTTTCGCTTGGAATAGTTTCAATTCCCTTCTGATAAATCTCATGGCTGCTTCTTGCGGATAATACAACTGAAAACCCCAATTCCGTAAATAAAGTAAACCAAAGAGGATAATTTTCATATATATTGAGCACACGGGGTATGCCTATAACTCCACGAGGAGCTTTTTCCTTAGCAATAGGCTTATATGAAAAAGCTCTTTTGTATTTAAAATTATACAAATTCGGCAGTTTGTTTTTCGATATGCTGCCGCCTGCCCCTCGTTCACATCGATTACCTGAAACAAACGAACGTCCGTCAGCAAATTTTGTAATTGTAAGCTGGCAGTGATTGTTGCAAAGCTCACAGCGGGATAGCGAATTTTCATAAGAGAAACTGTCAAGTTCATTCTCTGAGAGAATAGACGATCTTCCCTGCAAATAACGCTCCCTTGCTATTAAGGCAGAACCGAACGCACCCATAATTCCTGAAATATCCGGGCGAATTACATACTTTCCCAAAATCAATTCAAAAGCACGCAAAATAGCATTATTACTGAAAGTTCCGCCCTGTACCACAATTTTTTCACCCATCAATGCAGGGTCTCTGAGTTTAATTACTTTATAAAGCGCATTTCTCACAACTGAATAAGAAAGACCTGCACTGATATCTCCTATGGAAGCACCTTCTTTTTGAGCCTGCTTTACTCTTGAATTCATAAATACGGTACAGCGTGTTCCCAAATCAACCGGATCTTTTGCCTCAATTGCGGCATCTGCAAACTGATTTATATCCATGCCTAAAGATTCGGCAAACGCTTGCATGAAAGAGCCGCAGCCGGATGAACACGCTTCGTTCAGCATGATGCTGTCAATTACGTTATTTTTGATTTTCATGCATTTCATATCCTGACCGCCGATATCTATAATAAAATCCACTCCGGGGGAGAAAAAGTTTGCGGCCTTATAATGCGCAATAGTTTCAATTTCATTTTCATCAAAACGAAATGCGGTTTTAAAAAGAAGTTCACCATATCCAGTAACCGAAGCATTTGCTATGTACGCCGTATCAGGAAGCTTTTTATAAAGCTCCCTCAATATATTTACGCCGCATTTAATCGGATTTCCTTCATTTTTCCCGTAATAGCTGTATAAAAGGTTCCCTTCTTTATCGATTAATGCTGCCTTTATCGTGGTTGAACCAACGTCAAACCCCAAAAAAACTTCTCCAGAAGCTTTTTCAATATCAACACGCTTTGCGGCAGCCTTTTTGTGGCGTTCAAAAAATTCTTGCTTTTCCTCATCACTTTTAAATAAAGGTCTCATACGTGTAATTTCGCTTGCAACGGCTTTTGCCGATTTTAATTCTAAAATCAACTCATCTATGTTTATAGCCTCGCCCGAACACGCTAATGCCGCACCTATTGCTACAAACAATTGGGCATTATCGGGGACAAAAAAGCTTTTTGCGTTTAGTTTCAAAGCCTTTTCAAATTGCTTCCTAAGTTCCGGAAGAAAATGCAAAGGTCCTCCTAAAAACACTATGTTTCCTTTAATAGGCCGTCCTTGCGCAAGCCCGCTTATAGTCTGCGTAACTACGGCATGGAATATGGATGCTGCAATATCCTCTTTTGCCGCACCTTCGTTTAAAAGCGGTTGTACGTCAGATTTTGCAAATACGCCGCAGCGTGCTGCAATCGGATATATTGTATTGTGGCGAGATGCAAGAGTATTTAATCCGTCTGCATCTGTTTTTAAGAGAATTGACATTTGGTCTATAAAAGAACCTGTGCCGCCAGCACAAGTTCCGTTCATACGTTGCTCCAAACCATTCGTAAGGTATAAAATTTTTGCATCTTCCCCACCAAGCTCAATTACGACATCCGCATCGGGAAGAAATTCTTTGACAGCGGACTTTGTTGCAATAACCTCCTGAATAAACGGCAAATTCAGCATTTGTGCAAGCAAAAGTCCTCCCGAACCTGTTATTGAAACCGTACATTTACTGTTCTTTAGTTCATAAGCAGCAATTTCCAACAAATCCGAAGCTGTTTTTCTTATATCCGAATAATGACGCCGATATTGGGAAAATATCAGTTTTTTATTATCGTCCAACACAACAATTTTCACGGTTGTTGAACCAACATCTATTCCCATGTGAAGCTTAGACATTCCATGTCCTCCTTAATCGCAAATACGCACAGAGCGTACAAAAAGCCTATAAATCAACTATCACTTATATATAACACCACATAACATATTATAAATTTTTAACAAAAAATAGTCAAGCGTAAAAAAAGAGATAAAATCCATATTATTCCTTTCATAATCAAAAACACAATCGCAATCTGCAATTGTGTTTTTGATAAAAAAATAAACCCCATAAGAGCCGTGCTAAGACCGGATTTCTTACCTGTATGAACAGGTGGGTCGACTCCTCGCAGCTTTATATGTCCACTGGCATTTCCGAAGAAAAGGAGGCGTATACGCCGCTGCAAGAGATATCATCCCATATAAGAAGTGTTGGTAAAAAAAGGTCGCACACGAGAACCATAGGGTTAATTTCTATTGGTATGATACCATATATTTTTATTTTTTTCAATACCGAAAATAAAGATTTGTATTGAATTTTTTTCAAATTGATGAAAATTCTAGGATTGTATTGATTTAAGCTTAGCGTCAAGCAATTTTTCCAGTTCATCTATTGTTATGTTTCTAACATTTTCATATGGAGCTTTGATAAGTAAGATAGGAAGCTTTAGTATTTGACAGGCTGCGATTTTTTCAAACACGCCTCCCTTTTCCCCGCTGTCCTTTGAAACCATAATTTCAGCATTGCAGGCTTTCATATGTCTTATATTATCTTCAATGCTAAAAGGTGGCTTTGCCCGAATAATATTTTTTTCAAATTCATTGTGTGAGGGTAAATTAAGTATCCTTGCCGCAGCCCTTTGCTTAAAATTTACAACATGCTCACTGTAGAATTTAAATGTTTTTATCCCTGTTGTGAAAAAAATATTTTTATTATCAGTATTTAATATTTGAACAGCCTCTTCTTTATTTTCTGCCCATATAATGTTGTCATAACTATAGGTTTCACTTTTTCGCCGATATCTCATATATGGAATATTATTCGCTTTACATGCCAGCCTCACATTTTCCGACACTTCCACCGCAAACGGATGCGTGGCATCAATTACAGCATGATATTTTGAAAGCGCATTTTTAAAGCCATAATAATCCAATCTTCCAATATAAACCATACAATCTAAATTTTTTAGCATATCCATGCCAATTTCTGTTGCAACATATGCACAGACGATATACTTTCTACAAAGGGCTTCTATAACTTCATATGCTTCGCTTGTTCCCGCGATGACGGCAATCATTGCTTTATCCATTTTGCCACATCCAATGCATGATAAGTAATAATAATTTTGGCTCCGGCTCTTTTCATGGCTGTAATCGATTCTAGGACTGCAGCTTTTTCATCTAACCAGCCGTTTTCGGCTGCCGCTTTCACCATCGAATATTCACCACTTACGTTATATGCCGCAATAGGTATGCAAAAAGTGTCGCTCACAGACTTTACAATATCAAGATATGCAAGTGCGGGTTTTACCATAATTATGTCAGCACCTTCCTCAATATCAAGCTGAACCTCTACAAGTGCCTCTTTTCTATTTCTAAAATCCATTTGATAGCTTTTTCTGTCTCCAAAGGCAGGTGCAGAACCCGCCGCATCTCTGAATGGTCCGTAAAATGCCGACGAATATTTTACCGCATATGACATGATTAGTGTATTTTGATAACCATTTTCATCCAAAATATTTCTTATTGCAAGAACACGCCCATCCATCATATCGGACGGAGCCACAATATCAGCTCCCGCTTTTGCGCATGAAAGCGCCGCTTTTGCCAGAAGAGGCAAAGTTTTATCATTGTTCACTTTCCCGCCTTCAAGTGTGCCGCAGTGGCCGTGGGAAGTATATTCGCAAAGACAGATATCGGCAATAACCAAAAGGTCAGGATACCACTGTTTGGTAAGTCTGATTGCCTGCTGAACTATGCCGCTGTCCGAATACGCCCCGCTGCCTGTTTCATCTTTGCAGGCAGGTATTCCAAAATATAAAACTGCACCGATTCCCAATTCCACAACTTCATCCAAAGCTTGCTTGAGCATGTCCACAGAATAGCGAAATATATTCGGCATGGATGGAACCATTTCTTTAATATTTTTCCCCTCAATCACAAATATGGGATATACAAGGTCTGTTAAATCAATGGACGTTTCATGCACCAAATCACGCATTTGTTTTGTAATTCGTCTTCTTCTCGGTCTTATCAGCATTTTATTCCCTCCTTTTCAAATCTTCCAATATACACTCAACAATTCCATGCGCCGTAGACTTTTTTGCCGTTTTGTGTACATGAATGTCCAACTCTTTCGCAGCTTTTGCCGTAACTTCGCCTATGCAAATAACCTTTGCCGTTTTGGATAAATCATTATATGTCAATTCTTTAAATGCCTTCACCGCAGATGCGCTTGCCAAAACAACATAGTCAGCGTTCGGACCATAGATGTTTAAAACAGCTTCTTTTGAATAATCAGTTTCTGTTTTATATATTGCAATATCAGTGTAATTTATTCCTTTTGACGAAAATATATCACATACTATATCCGATGCCGCTTCGGCTCTGAGCATCAAGACATGGTCGTTAGGAGTCAGTCTATTTTGCAGTTTTTGAGCAAGGTATTTGCTTTCAAATTTTTCAGGAATACAATCGGCAAATATTCCGTAGCTTTTAAGCTTTTCCGCTGTCCTCTCCCCGACAACCGCAAATTTGATATGTGAAAGCTTTCTAATGTCCATAAGTTCTCTTTTTAAGAAGTCAAAAAATATTTCAACTCCGTTTGCACTTGAAAACCAGATCCATGTATAGCTGTCAAAGTTTAATTGTTTTACTTTATCACAATTAATCGGAACTGTTTTTATAAGGCTTATTTCCGCAGCATATCCGCCTAAATCTTCGATTATTCTCCCCAATTCTTCTGCCATTTTCGCCGTTGATGTCACCAAAATATTTTTCCCAAAAAGCGGCTTTTTCCCAAACCATGATAATTCCTCGTGAAATTTTACGACTTTGCCTACTATTAAAAGTGCGGGAGTTTTCATCTTGTTTTTTGCGACAATATCTGAAATTGTTTCAAGGGTGCCTGCAACATAACGTTGCATCGCCGTTGTCCCATGCTCAATCACAGCCACCGGAGTATTTTTATCTTTCCCGTTTTCCATAAGCTTTTGGACAATGGATGACAGTGCATTCAGACTCATCATAAAAACAAGAGTTCCGCTTTCTTTTGCAAGGACTGCATAATTGATATTGCTTTTTAATTCATGACCAGTTATTACATGAAAAGACGACGCATAATCTCTATGCGTAATAGGAATTCCCGCATACGCTCCCGCCGCATAGCAGGATGATACCCCCGGAACAACCTCAAACTCTATATTGTGCTTTACAAGCTCTTGGGCCTCTTCGCCGCCTCTGCCGAATATGAAAGGATCACCGCCTTTTAGCCTTACCACAATATTCCCTTCCATTGCTTTCTCAACCAGAAGCTTATTGATTTTATCCTGACTCAAATGGTGGTTTCCCGCTTCTTTCCCCGCAAATATCAATTCACATCGACCATTTATATTCAATAAAGATGGGCAAACCAACTTGTCATATATAATAACATCAGCTTTTTTAAGGCACTCTGCGCCCTTTAAGGTAAGAAGTCCCCTATCTCCGGGACCTGCACCTACTAAATATACTTTCCCTTTATTCATTTATATCTCTCCCTGCAGCTTGTAGCCCCTTGGCGTAATCATTTTTCCGTTTTTTACATATGTGCCCGTATTTCCTATAATGACAACACAAAACATATCAACTTGTTCCTCTTTCAGTTTCCCCAAATCGGTGATTGTTGCACTTTGCCCGCATCTTCCGGCATGGCGCACAATACCGACGGGAGTTTTAGAGTTTCTGTATTCTAAAATAATATCAACAGCTTGATTTATATAATCAGCACGCTTTTTAGATTTTGGATTATACAAGCATATTACAAAATCTCCTTCGGCGGCGCATCGTATACGCTTCATAATCAAATCAATCGGCGTCATAAGGTCACTTAAGCTTATCACCGAAAAATCATGCATAAGCGGTGCACCGAGTATCGCCGCAGCCGCACTTGCAGCCGTCACCCCCGGTACGGCTAAAACTTCCACATCCGCTTTTCTTTCATTTACGATTTCAAGCATAATGCCAGCCATACCATAAATTCCACTGTCACCGCTTGATACAAGCGCCACATTTTTCCCAGACAAAGCATAATCAAGTGCCATGCTGCATCTGTCTATTTCCTTTTTCATTGGAGTTGAAAAATATACTTTATCGGGGAATATGGGTCTTATAATATCCACATAAAAGGTATATCCTATCACAACGTCAGCACGCTCTATCTCTTTTATTGCCTGTTCGGTCATAAACTCCCTGTTCCCAGGACCAAAACCAATTACACAAATCCTGCTCAAAAATTCTCATCCCCATTCTGATTATAGAATTCATATACATTTTCTTCCATTGAAAGTGCAAGCGTTACACCGTCATATTTTGTTTTTTTGCATAATATGGTTCCTTTCCCCGAGGCAATATAACAGCTTCCTTCGGCAACTGAAACAGCGCCTGTCACCTTTTTTACATAATCCGATACCTCGAATTTATCTGCATATAAATTTATTTCATCAATTTCAACAACTGTCATAGGAATATTGTATTTTCCGCAAAGCTCGTTAATACATGGCTCATCCTTTTTTAGAGCTATCGTGGAAACACCTTTTATGCAATATATACTAACATTGTTCTGATTTAAAAAGTGCAAAAAGCATTTTTCAAGATATTCAAAAGCAGTTCCTCTTTTGCAGCCTATGCCAACAAACAAGCATTTCGGCCTGATATACAAAATATGTTTGTCAGACATAATAGACGGATAAATGTCGAATATAACAGAATGATTTTCTCGGAAATTTTTAACAATATTTACATTTATTCCAAAATCAGCTTTTACATTCAATCCGGATACAAAGTCGACCGAATTCCCTTCCAAAATGTATGAGCTTATATATTTTAATTCCTCTATATTTTCTATATAAGCATTTTGCGACTTTGCAAACAAATCAAATGAGCAAACGTGCTTTACGTCTGTAGCAGTGGTGATTACCGGTGTTGCGCCTAATATATCGGCAATTTTTACGGAAAGTGTATTAGCACCGCCTATATGCCCCGATAAAAGACTGATACAAAATCTCCCGCTTTGATCCAACACAACCACAGCAGGATCATGCTGCTTGCTTTGCAGTAACGGAGCTATCATCCTGACCGCAATTCCTGCCGCCATGATAAATACAAGCGCTTCATATTGGTAGAAGGCTTTTTTTACGCTTTCCTTGAATACAGCTTTTTCAAATATAGTCCCGCCCATTGCCGCATAAAGTTTTTCCGCAATTAACTTTCCTTCCGTAGTAAGATAAAAATAAGCTGTTTTCATTCGATTATCCCTTTTCTAAACTCATGTGAAAATGTTTTATCATACAACTTAGACAAATCATATTCATTCCCAAGAAAATCCCCTACTGCTATAATGGCTGTTTTCGAGATTCCTTCGGCAATTGTTTTCATGGCTATATTCTCCAATGTACCCCGTATTATCTTCTCATCCTCCCATGATGCTTTATATACTACAGCCACAGGGGTATCAACGGGATAAGAAGAAGTTAATTCCTCCACCAAAGCCTCTATCATACCTACAGATAAAAAAATAATCATTGTGGAGCGGTGCTTTGCCAAACTTCTTATGCTCTCACGCTCCGGCACTGACGTCCTGCCCTCCATACGCGTCAAAATAACGGTTTGACTTACATTTGGCAGCGTATACTCCTTTTTCAAAGAAGCTGCCGCCGCCAAAAATGAACTGACACCAGGGATAATTTTATATTTGATTCCAAGCTCATCCAGCCTGTCAAATTGCTCCCTAACTGCTCCGTAAATCGAGGGATCCCCAGTATGAACTCTTGCGGTCTGCAATCCTGCCTTTTCTGCTTCTTCCATTACGGTAATCACTTCATCCAGCGTCATAAAAGCGCTGTTATATACGCGGCAGCCCGTTTTTGCGTCATTTAAAATTTCCTTGTTAACAAGAGAGCCTGCGTAAATTATAACATCGGAATCGTCAATGATTTTTTTCCCTTTTATCGTTAAAAGTTCAGGATCTCCCGCTCCTGCTCCAATAAAATAAATCACTGCTTTGTCCCGCCCTTCTTAATCAGAATTGTTGTAAAATATCCATAATCAATGTTTGAACCTATTGTTTTAACAATCTCTCCAGACATTCCCACACGGCTCATGACGATGGCATGCTCAAGCAAGTTCATATTTTTCAATATATCGTAAATCCTGTCTTTCTCTTTTCTCGGCTTCATGATGATAATATTGTCAAAAAGCCGTATAACGGTTTCAATATAGTCCGTATCCTTTACAGACGGGACAATAGCCAGTGTTTCATCCCCTTCGCAAAGAGATACGTGAGCTCTTGCTGCTCCGGCACAAAAAGAAGGTATTCCTGAAATAATTTCAGATTCAAAGCCATCTTTTTTTAATTGTTGATTAACATATGTGCAGGTACTATAGACAGAAACGTCACCAAGAGTTATCATGGCGATATTTTTGCCTTCATTTAGTTTGCTGATAATGGCTTCTACCGCCGTATTTCTCGAATTTATTCTAACCTTATGCTCTTTGCTCATCAGAAACTGAAGCTTGAGAATTTTTTTATCTTTTAGATCAACAATGTCCTTTACTATTTCAAAAGCCGTTGATTTTTCGCCCTGTTTTTTCACCGGAACCGCAATAATATCGGCATCTTCCAATACCCTTTTTGCCTTCAACGTAATGTACTCAGGATCCCCAGGCCCAATGCCGACCGAATAAAACCTTCCCCTCAACTTAACCTCTCCTTTGTATTTGCTGAAAATATGGTGATTGGATTGTTTCCCTCAAACATCATGTATCCGCCTATTTTTTTCCCTCTGTTTATACTAATTTGAACGATATCAAATTCAGGCATATCTTTCATAATTTCATATGCTTTGTTTTGGGTTTCTATGGTCACGGCAGTCATAACAATATTTATTTCTCTATCAAGAGATTTTATATATTCAAATATGCCTTCGAGTTCTCCGTCAGAACCGCCTATAAAAACTGCGTGCGGCACAGGCAGGGTCCTAATGCATGAAAGTGCGCTACCTCTTACAATGTTTAAATTATCACAGTAAAATTTTGCCTTGTTCTTTTCAAGCACATCAATTGCCGCTTCACTTTTTTCAACTGCATAGATTTTTCCGAACGGGCACTGTCTTGAAACCTCAACACTAATGCTCCCTGTTCCCGCTCCGATATCCCATACTGTGCTACATGCTGAAATTTGGAGCTTGCTTAAAACAATCGCTCTAATTTCTCCCTTTGTCATAGGCACTTTATTTCTGATAAAATCCGAATCTTTTAAGAATGGCTTGCGGCGGCAAGGCTCAGGCTTTTCATTTTTTACAATTACAACACACAAGTCAGGATAATTTCTCTCTCTGATTTGCTTTGGTGTGCCGCAATCTAAAATCTCATCATTATAGGTCAAATTTGCACCGACATAGACCGCAACATGTTCGAGCCCGTATTGAAGCATAAGGGTGCTTATGTATGACGGGTTATTTTCACGAGAACAAAGGAAAAATACAGTTTCATTTTCATATACCGTCATTACGATTTTCCCATCTTCGACTTTTCTACCGTGAAGGCTTAAAACCTTTGCATTCTCCATAGTAATTCCGAATTTTGCTCCAATCAATTGAAGCGAACCCACGCCTGGAATAACTTTTATATTGATATCTTTAAATTTCTCCTTTATAATCCTGTAAAAACTATACATAAGCGGATCACCTGAGACCACCACCGCAACGCTGCCCTTTAAAATCAGCTTTTCTATAAGACTTGAGACAGAGTCCATTTTGTCAAAGGGATACCATTTATGTTCAGGAATAAATTTTGCAAATCGCTTTCCTGCAATAACATAATCAGCGGAGGCAATTGCATTTTGAGCAGCAGGAAGTATATATTCAAAAACTCCACTGCCGCCGCCTATAACGATTATCTCATTCATAAAAAAATCCCTCCAAAATACTCTCCGCATTTTTCGTCATTGCCAGAACATTGTGCTTATCATCAACAAAAATCAATCCTATCTCCGCTTTTTTCAGTACTCGCTTTTCACAATTGTCCTTCGCCTTTTCAATTATGCTCTGCCATACACCACTCATACCACAGCTATTTATAATTTCAATGGATGCTTGTGTCGTTTTACATTCATAAAGCTGTCTTAAAATGTCAATTCTAGCACCCATAAGTGCCGCGTGTGTGCAAATAACTTCGTTTCTTGCATCAGCAATATGACTGTGAGTATTCATAATATCTGCGGCAAGCTTAACAAGTTTGCCCGTTTGCCCGAAAATCAAAATATTTTTAAAGCCATATTCTATCGCCGTATCCATCATAAAACCTACGTAATTGCTCATATGCACAATGCAATCCACCTTAGGAAAAAGCTTTTTCAAAGCCTTTTCACCGGTGTTTCCGGGGACCAGCGCAACGGATTTTTTGCCACTTTCCTTGTGCATATGGAGCTCAAGAGCAAGTGACTCTTTTACCGCCTCATCACTCATCGGCCTAACTATTCCGGTTGTTCCCAATATCGAAAGTCCGCCAACAATTCCTAATCTGGGATTGAACGTTTTTTTTGCGATTTCCTCTCCGTGAGGAATTGATATAGTCACATCAGCGCCTTTATTTCCTATAACTTTTCTGAGTTCTTTTTCTATCATCATCCTTGGAACAGGGTTAATTGCAGGTTCGCCGACAGAAACCTTAAGTCCCTTTGCTGCTACCACTCCCACACCTTCTCCCCGATGGAATATGATATCCCCTTCATTTTTCCATATTGTAACATCGGCCACTACCATACATTTGTCCGTCACATCCGGATCATCTCCGGCATCTTTTACAACACCACAGCGCATATTCTCAAGTCTTACAACATCAAGCTGCAAGGTTTTCCCTATCGGAGTATCGATACAAACTCTTGCCGGGCATTCTCCCGTCGTTTTCCATAAAGCAACAGCTAAACATGCCGCGGCCGCACAAGATCCCGTAGTATAACCTTCCCTCAGCATTTGCAAGCTACCTTTCTCCCACAGTCATATATATAACAGCATTGACAATAGCGGCAGCAATATTGCTTCCGCCCTTCCTGCCATTTGCTATAATATATGGCACACCACAGGTTTTAAAGAGTTCTTTTGATTCGATTACATTAACAAAACCCACTGGAACACCTATTACCAATGCGGGAGCAATTCTTTTCTCTTGTACAAGCTCATATAGTTTTATTAATGCCGTTGGAGCGTTTCCTATCGCAAAAATTTTAGTTCCAGAATCCAAAGCCGCCTTTTCCATACTCACTGCCGATCTTGTTATCCCTCTTTGCTTTGCCTCCTTCACAACATATTCATCATCAATATAACACTTAACATCGCAATGCAGCTTTGTGAGCAATGTCTTATTTATTCCTGAAAATGCCATTTTGGTATCCGTAATGATGGTGCATCCGTTTTTTATTGCATCAATAGCAATTTGCACGACATTTGGACTAAATTCCAGATTGTCGGCATAATCAAAATCCGCTGATGTATGAATTACACGTTTGATGATAGGTGATTCAAGCTCATTGAATTTTCTGCCATCAAGCATTGTTTCTATAATCTCAAATGAACGCTTTTCTATGTCCATAGGTTTTAAAAATTCCATTATATTCAATCCTTTAAAATTCAATTCCCTTTCTTGCCTTTATTCCTTTGTCAAAAGGGTGCTTTATTTTCTTGATTTCTGAAACATAATCCGCAATATCGACAAGCCTTTCGCTTGGATTTCTTCCGGTCAATACGACCTCAAGCATATAGGGCTTATTTTTTAAAAATTCTACAAGTCTGTCTTCATCTATAAAACCCTTATTCGCAGCCGCTATAATCTCATCCATTACAAGAAGCCTATATTTTTCCGACTCTTTTATTATCTCTTCCATCTTTTCCGTATAAAAGCGCTTAGCCTGCTGCATTTCGCTTTCATTCATGGCAAAAGAAAATTTGACTTTAGAAAGACCGTCTAGCAGTGTTACTCTGTCAATTTTTTTTAAAATTTCTCTTTCAGAAGACGTATTATCTTTTAGAAATTGAAAAAAAAGCACATCGCCACCGCTTCCGGCACATCTTGCCGCAAGCCCCACTGCTGCCGTAGTTTTTCCTTTGCCATTGCCGCAATATATGTGTATCAATCCTTTTTCCATATTAAGCCTCATCATGCAAGACCAGTTTGCATTATCTCATAAATTTTCTTAATATTAAGACATTTTCGCATTTCATCCGCCAACATATCATATTGCTTATTTTTATATTCCTTTAAATCAAAGCTTGGCATATCAAAAAAGTCTATGCCATTCTTTTTCATCAAAGCCTCGACAATTTTGCACGCCACATTTTCACTGTCGAAAAAACCGTGAAGATAAGAGCCGAATACGGTATTCCCTTTATTCGTATACCCGTCCTCCCTCATACCTTCAAGCACTGTAAACGGATACGCATTGCCGAGATTGGATGTTATTCCCATGTGGATTTCGTAACCGCTGACATCCATATCGGAAAGAGTCTGAAATAAACCGCCTATTTTTGCTATTTTCCCTGCTATTCTTGTTCTTGTTTTATTCTTCTCAAAAACGGTTGATACATCCAAAAGCCCCATGCCATCAATATCTTTACCGTTTTCCACGCAATATGGATCTGAAATACGTTTCCCAAGCATTTGAAAGCCTCCGCATACGCCAAATATTATTGTTCCTTTTTGGTTTTGCTTTAAAATTAGCGCTTCCAATCCATTTTGGCGCATCCACAATAAATCCAACGCAGTATTCTTTGTGCCGGGAATAATGATAAGATCGGGGTTCCCCAGTTCACTCGGTTTCGTCACGTATCTTAACGACACTCCGTCAAAAAGACCAAAAACATTAAAATCCGTAAAATTTGAAATTCGCGGCAGGCGTATGACAGCTATATCAACAATTTTAGCAGTCTTTGCTTTGGTTAGTTTTTCGGAAAGGCTGTCTTCATCGTCAATATCAATGTTTAAATAAGGCACAACGCCCAAAACGGGCACACCTGTGAGCTTTTCTATCATATTTAATCCACTTTGAAGAATTTTCACATCACCGCGAAATTTGTTTATCACAATCCCCTTAATCATTGACCGTTCGTCGGGTTCCATCAATTCTACAGTACCGTAAAGAGATGCAAAAACTCCGCCTCTGTCAATATCTCCTACTATAATTACAGGTGACTTGGACAGCTTTGCCATTCCCATATTTACAATATCAACAGACTTCAAGTTGATTTCAGAAGGACTTCCTGCTCCCTCCAGAACGATAATATCATTGTTTTCAGATAATTTGCCATATGCCTCCATGATATGAGGGATAAATTCCTTTTTATGCTTATAATATTCCATTGCCGACATATTGCCCCAGACTTCTCCGTTTAATATTACCTGTGAGCCTTTATCACTTGTGGGTTTGAGCAAAATAGGATTCATAAGCACGCTAGGCTCAATCCCCGCCGCCTCCGCCTGCATTACCTGCGCTCTGCCCATCTCCAAACCATCCTTGGTAATGTAGGAATTAAGCGCCATGTTTTGTGATTTAAAAGGTGCCACTGCGTAGCCGTCTTGCTTGAAAATTCTGCACAATCCGGCTGTAATCAGACTCTTCCCTGCCGACGACATAGTCCCAACCACCATAATAGATTTTGCTGCCATTTTTATCACCTCAATACCTTTTTAAGTGCAGCTATAAGAAGTTCATTTTCGTTTCTTAACTTTACCGCTACTCTATAATAATCTGGACCAAGATTTCTGTAATTTTTGCAGCTTCTTATCATAATCCCAAACGGCAGTATTTTTCGCTCTAAATCATAAACCCCGCAAGCTTTAAAAAACAGATAGTTTGCGGCAGGTTTTATTACATACAGTCCAAGGTTCTTAAGTTCTTCATAAAGATATTTCTTTTCCTCTTTTATAAATTCACAAACCCTTTCCCTGTATTCTTTACATGCTACTGCTACAGCTCCCGCTTCTGATGCAAGCGTGCTTACAGACCATGGCTGACCAACTTTTCTCACCTTTTCGATAAATTCCGCGTTTGATGATATCCCATAGCCTATTCTAAGTCCCGCAAGAGCATAAAGCTTTGTTAAAGAGCGCAGAATAAACAGATTTTTATATTTGTGTATTTTACTTATCATAGAGTAAGCTTCGGGATTGTCTATCATATCATTAAAACACTCATCAATCACAACTAAAGTTTTTTTCCCTATACTCAAAATTTCTTCAATAAATGAAATCTCCGTTAAGATACCTGTAGGATTGTTGGGATTGCATATAAAAATCATATCAACGCTTTCATCTATCATGTCTAGCAAGTCTGATTTTATTGTGAAGGTACTGTCCATCATGTAATACAAAATATCGCAATTTACTTCTTCAAGTGCTTTTTCATACTCAGAAAATGTAGGTGCCATAATAATTGCCTTTTTCGGACGTTTCGCTCCGACAAGCCTGAATATGACATCCGCTCCGCCATTGCCACATATAATATTCTCCATTTTAATACCATGGTGCTTTGAAAGCGCTTGCCTAAGCTTTCTGCAATACGGATCCGGATAATTTGCAACGCTGTCTGCCGAATTTGTGATTGCCGATTTGATTTCTTCGCAAAGTCCGAACGGGCTGACATTAGCTGAAAAATCAATAATATTGTCATATTCGGCAGAATATATATCTCCTCCATGCTCACTCACTAAATCACATCCTTTACGAGTCTTGTGATGCAAAGCAAAATAAGTATAATCATCGATGTTGCATACATCATGGCATTAACTTTTTTAATATCATCTTTTTCGGCATGCCTGACATTATCTCCTATTAGGGGCTTTTTTACCGGCTTACCAAAATAGTCATGCGTGCCGCCAAGCTGAATTCCAAGTGCTCCTGCCGCTGCGGATTCCGTCTGAGCGGAATTCGGAGAAAGATGTTTTTTTCTGTCACGCAAAAATATTTTGAATGCCGACTTTGCATCAAGTCCCAACGGCAGTGCAGAAAACGCCATAACAAATCCCGTCACCCTTGAAGGGATAAAATTTGCTATATCATCCAAATACGCCGACACACGTCCAAAGTAAAGATATTTTTCATTTTTATACCCTACCATTGAATCCAAAGTATTGATTGCCTTATACAAAAAACCCAGCGGAGCTCCTCCTATCATAATGTAAAACAGAGGTGCAACTACCCCGTCTGAAGTATTTTCCGCAACAGTTTCCACCGTCGCCTTAATAACTTCTTCCTCTGTAAGATTTTGTGTATCCCTGCCCACCAAATACGACAATTTTTTTCTTGCATCTTCAATGTCATTTTCTTTAAGCGCATCGTATACCTTCATACTTTCAACCTTCAGACATTTTGCGGCTAAAATTTGATATATACAAAATGCCTCCGCAAAAAAACCCAATCGGAAGCTTATTTTTCTCAGCAAAGAAAGTATAAAAAAGGGTAAAATAAAGCTTACGCTTATCGTGATTGCTGCTAAAAATAAACCTCCGACAATTTCCATGGAAGAAGTTTTATAAAACACCTTCCTTAGATTTTTCTCCGTCCATGCTATGAGTTCCCCCATAAACACCACGGGGTGAGGAAGAAAATAAGGATCACCAAAAAGCATATCCAAAATAAATCCCATTATAACACACGCTTCAAATGTCAATGCTTATCCCCCTTTATTGTCTGCCCTATCCCACAAAACACCCTGTCTACCCTTTCGGCATACTCTGCCAAAACACAGTTTGTCCTGCCTATAATTTCACGAAATTCACGCTCTTTCTTATCCATCGGAACAATGCCGCATCCGATTTCCGACGCAATAATAATTTTATCTTGGAACCTGTCGATATTTTTTAAAATGAATTCTATAGGACCAATGCCATTTTCATAAAATCTTTTTATGACTGCATTCATATCGTACAAAATTTTTTTATCAAATACACATTCAAGCCTATCAACATTGCCGTAAAAAACATCTTCTTTTTTTAAAGCAAACGTGTTGAGTGCATAAGAAAGCTTTCCCTGAGCAATGCCTCCTATAATCAAAATCAAAGCTTTACACCCCCAAGAAGCGCAATCAAAACAAGCGATACCGTTTCACACACAACCAGAAAATACCCCGCAAGATCTCCCGTAATGCCTCCAAAACGGGAAATTGCCATTTTATAATAATATAAAAAAATTATACCGGATGAAATCGTCAAAGCTATCCCGATTGCAGCTTTGTTCCAAATCATTAAAGAAACCGTCGCCAAAGCCGCTGCCATCAGTATATAGCTTGAATTTGTGCTGGCATTTTCACCAAATGTTTTTGCCAATGTGCTTGTTTTTGCACGAGGAAAACATATAACGGAAATTCCGCTTAACGCTCGCGAAAGAACAAAGTTTAACATTGCTTGCGACAATACATCCGCATGAGCATAAATTTGAGTGTATGCGGAAAAATTCAAAAGAAATACTACAATAACAGACAAAACAGCAAAAGGTCCACAGTTGGGATCTTTTAGAATTTTAAGCATTTCCTCTCGGGAGCGCCTTGAAAAAATAGCATCGCTCGTATCACAAAAACCATCAATATGAAGACCTCCCGTAACTAAAACGTTCACGAAAACGGCCAAAGCAGCAAACAGAATATGATTAACTCCAAAATATTGGCAAAATGCATACACAGCCCAAAGGGCAATTGCGCATATCAAGCCTACTAGAGGAAAAAAACACAGAGCATTTTTCATGTTTTTCTCATTCCAATCAACAATAGGAACAGGAATTGCACTATACATCGAAATTGCAATAAAAAACGATTCAAATACCGATTTCATAAAACAACTCCCTCCCTTTTAGAATTATGGGAATCCCGCAGCATACTTCAATTACAATATCCGCCTCTTCCGCAATTTTTTGATTTAATATGCCCATATTTTTTATATACTTCATTGTTTCTTCTTCATAACTTTCTCCATCTGAAAATATGTGGTTTGAAACAATAACAAAATGTTCAAGCGTTTTCTTAAATAGCATTACTCCACGCATCACGTTCTCTGGAGCATCGGCGTTTTTAACATCAAACATTTCATTTGCCATTAAATTTCCCGTACAATCAAGCAAAGCCACAGAACCTTTTTCGAGTTTTAAAGCCGCATCGGCAAGTCTTGACGGACTTTCAACAGTGATAAAACCTTTTCCGGCACGCTGCTTTTTATGCTTTTCAATTCGTTTTTCACACTCCGCATCCCAAGCCTTCATTGTTGCGATATAATAAAGTTTGTCCTTTTTCAGATTAAAACTTAATTTTTCGGCAAAACAGGATTTTCCGCTTGCCGCTCCGCCTATTATCAATATCATCATAATTTTTACCTATTCCAAGGGTATGTACCTTTCAAAACTTACCTCATCAAAACCTACTATTTCGTTATACGCCGCGAGTGCAAAATCGAAAAGCTTAGCTCCAATAACCGCTCCTGTTCCCTCTCCCAAGCACATACCGCAGTCTATGTAAGGCTTAATTCCGATTGCGTCCAATGCAAGCTTTCCGGCAGGCTCTGCTGAACAGTGAGAAGCAAACATATAATCCCTGCATAAAGGCGCCAGTCTGATTGCGCAATTTGCCGCAACCGCAGAAATAAAACCATCTATGATGACGGGAATACGATTTACCGCACCGCCTATAAAACAGCCAATCATGCCACATATATCATATCCCCCAAGCTTTGAAACAACATCCAAAACATCATCTTTGTCGGGCTTATTGGCTTTTATCCCTTCTTTAATAACTTTTATCTTGCGTTTTAAGCCCTCCTTTGACAACCCCGCGCCTCTGCCTGTAACAAGTTCAGGCTCTATTCCTGTTAAAACGGATATTACGGCACTTGAAGTGGTTGTGTTTCCTATGCCCATCTCTCCCGTTGCAACAAGCTGATATCCTTCTTTTTTTAACATAGATACAAAGTCAATCCCAGTTTCTATTGCACATATCGCTTGTTCTTTTGTCATCGCAGGCATTTTGGTAAAATTGTTCGTTCCAAAGGCAATTTTCCTATCATAAAGACCATTAATTTGCATTTGCCTGTTTATTCCAATATCAACGGCAAATACGTCCGCACCGCATACCCTGGAAAAAGAATTAATTGTTGCAATTCCCTTTACAAAATTTTCGGCGACAATCGATGTAACCTCACTTCCTGTCTGAGTTACACCTTCCTCCACCACACCGTTGTCCGCACACATGACAACTACCGCTTTTCTGTCCACACGAGGATTTAAGCTTTTAGTTATCCCACAAAGCTGTACTACCATCTCCTCAAGTCTTCCCAAGCTTTTTAACGGTTTTGCTATATTATCCCATTTTTCTACCGATTTTTTCTGTATAAACACATCAAGAGGAGCTATTTGCTCAATTGCTTCCTCCAACGTCATACACCGCACCTGCTTTCCTTGTATAAAAGACATTTTTTTGCAAAATTTTCAGCCGCTTTTGTATTAGAGTAAAAATGCAAATGGGGATATCCCGCAAAGATATTATCCCTTGCATTAACTCCATACCACCATTTTCCATTAGGTCGTTGTATATAAAAGTCATTCCCGTTTGCCGTACTGTCGGAGTAGTGAAATTCATGGCCTCTGATTTTATCATCTTTTTGCAAGAGCAGATTATCCGTTTTAGATTTAAGTTCTATATATCCGAACCGGCAAAGCTTATTTCCAAGTCTTGCCTCCCCATTTAACACACCTGCGGTTTCATATCTCTTTCCTGCACAATCACATATTGCCTCCAAAAGATACATAAACCCCCCGCACTCGGCATATACTGGAATCTTTTTGATTATAGCACTTTTCATAGAAAAAATAAACTGTTTATTTTCAGAAAGAGCCTTTAGATAATTTTCAGGATATCCTCCGCCTAAATAAAGTCCATCCAAATCATCGGGAAGTTTTTTATCATCAATGGGACTAAAATATACAATTTGAGCGCCAAACTTCTCCATAAGTCTTAAATTATCTTCATAATAAAAGCAAAAAGCTCTGTCATATGCAACTCCAAGCTTAAAGCTGCCCTTTGGGGCAAATATGGGTGCTTCGTATAAAATCGGCGGCGCATTGTTTGCAATCTCAAGCAAACGTTCAAAATCAATAGTTTGACAAGCCGTATCGGCAAGTAATTTTACTTTTTCGTCTAAATCATCTATTTCCGCCGCAGTATGAAGTCCCAGATGACGGCTTTCTATCTGCGCCTGTTTTATATTCGGAAGATAGCCGATTGTTTCTATGCCAATATTAGAAAGCAGTTGTTTATAAAAAGAATACATTCCCGAGGAAATATTATTTAAAATAACTGCCGCTATATTGATTTTATCTCTGAAATTTACAAAGCCGCCTACCATTGCAGCAAGCGACAGTGACATTCCTTTTGCGTTTACCACAAGTATTACTGGCGTGTCGGTAATTCTTGCAATATCATAAGAACTTGCTTTGTCGGTTTTATCCACACCGTCATAAAATCCCATAACTCCTTCGACAACTGCTACATCCGCATTTTCAAAGCTGTCTGCCATCAGATATTTTACGGTGTTTTCATCACACATATAAGAATCTAAATTCTTAGACTTGCGGTTTGCAATAAAGCTATGGAACATGGGGTCAATGTAATCAGGTCCACATTTGTATGGCTGAACAGAGAGTCCTTTTTCAACAAGACCCCTAAGTACTGCACTCATTATTGTTGTTTTTCCGCATCCACTACCTGTACCGCTTATCATTATCCGCGGCAATCGCATAGGTATCATATTATTCACCTGTTTTTCAAAAGTTTAAGCAGTTCCCTGCGTGCGGCGCTTATTGTTGAGGCTGAAAAATCAACCTCCGCCCCGTCCTCTTTGCTTAGAATTTCCAGTAGATGAGATATTCTAGGGAGTCTTAAATTATTGCTTCTTAAAAGTTCCACGTCTGAAAATACCTGATGAGGAGTTCCATGCGTTAAAACTTCCCCGTCATTCATAACATAAATATAGTTTGCGTAATTGGAAATGCCGTCAATGTCATGCGTTGAAAGTATAACGGTCACCCCATCCTCTTTGCATATTTTCTCAAGCAGATGCATAAGCTCACTCACTCCCATCGGGTCAAGACCCGCAGTCGGCTCGTCTAAAATAATAACCTCGGGTCTCATAACAAGAATACCTGCCACTGCAACACGCTTTTTCTGCCCGAAACTAAGCGCATGGGTAGGTTTGTCACGAAGATGCAAAATACCGACTTTCTTCATTGCCTCATCAACACGACTTATTATTTCATCCTTAGGAAGCTTTAAATTTGTTGCTCCGAAGGAAATATCCTGATAAACAGAAGCCGAAAAAAGCTGATCATCGGGATTTTGAAATACGATTCCTATCTTTTTTCTAAGCTCGTTTATATATGCTTTTTTATATTGAACCTTTTCTCCATTGTAAAAAACTTCTCCTGATGTCGGATTTAATATTCCGTTTAACGTTAAAAAAAGCGTTGACTTTCCCGCGCCGTTTCCGCCTAAAACAGCGGTGGTAATCCCTTTTTCAAAAGATATGCTCACACTGTTTAGTGCCTCTTTCCCGTCATCATAACTGTAGCATAAATTCTTTGTTTCTATTATGTTCATCTAATCTCCCCGATTTTGCCATCAGCGGCAATGTATCCAAATAATACCAATAAATATTATATACACAACACCAATAATGTGATATGCTTTGCTGCTTTTATATTCAATATCTATTGTATTTATTTCTCCTTCATATCCACGCGATTCCAATGCAACATACGACATTTCCGCCTGTCTATATGCTCTTGCAAATAAATTTGCAATCAATATTCCCATTGATTTATAGCCGGTTTTTATGCTTGCGTACCCAAGTCTTGCTGACTGAGCAATATAAATTTGGTTTGAAATGTCATACAAAATAAAAATGTATCTGTATATAAGTTCCATGATTTCCACTACAAAATCAGGCACAATGCTTTTTCGGAGTACTGAGAACAAAGCAAGCATGGGCGTTGTAAGCGTCAAAAAATACATACAGCTTACTGCCGCAATACATCTTGTAATCAAGTGCATACAAACATCAAAGCTTTGTTTTCCTATGCCCAAATACAAACCATCTACGCCGATACTCAAAAGCATATCATTTGATGTATTACCTGCAGTAAAACAAACTGCCGCCGCTCCTAAAATAATAAAGGAAAGCGGCAGCAAAAATATATTTATCACCGTTTTCAACTTTGTTCCGCCACCTATTACAATAAGGGAAAACATCGTGAAAAATACAATTGCATTTATTATATGACAATCCAACGCAATGCAAATAATCATGCATACAAACGCATAAAAAGATTTGACTGCGGGGCTTATGTATCTTAATCTCGAGCGATATGCCAGTTTATCGATAAGCATTACTTTTTAGCCTCGGCGGTTATTTTCCCAAGTACAAAGCCTACTATCCCTGCGCCAAAAGCGGCCTGTGCACAAAACAAAAGTGACTCTATTTCCCCTGAAGGCGGTTCCCATATTGACTCAAACCACGGAGTGTAATCGCTTTGAATTTCTTCTATTACACCCGCAGCCTTATCATCGGAACCTCCGAACTCAGCTCCGTTTTTTATAATCATCGGCACTAAAACTACGAGGATAAGCATCATAAAAAGCAGCAGATTTTTTTGCCAGAGTTTCATCATATCTCCCCCTTACTTAATACTCCAAGCTGGGTTAATTCCCTCTTGCAGCTTGTTTCAAGCACATTGTAAACAATTACCGTCAGAATCCCTTCCGCAACGGCAATAGGAACTTGTGTAACCGCAAATATACCCATAAATTTCCCAAGCGCAAACCAAAAGCCTTCTCCTGAAAATGCGATGGCAAGCTGCACCGAGGTAATACAATAAGTAAACAAATCTCCGACAAAAGCCGCAAAAAATATAGCTACGGGCTTTGACGCCTTAAACCTTTTGAGCAAAACAAATACACCATATGAAACAAAAGGTCCTGCAATCGCCATAGAAAAAGTATTTGCCCCGAGCGTAGTCAAGCCTCCGTGGGCAAGCAGCACCGCTTGAAACAAAAGAACAATAATCCCCAAAACAGACATAATAGACGGGCCGAATAAAACTGCGCCAAGCCCTGTTCCAGTGGGATGCGAGCAGCTTCCTGTAACCGATGGAATTTTAAGAGAAGATAAAACGAAAACAAAAGCACCCGCCATCGCCAAAAGCAATTTTATTTTGTTGTCCTCCTTCATTTTTTGCTGCATACTCATTCCGCCGGCAATCAAAAACGGAACGCAAAGCACCCCCCAAAAAACACACCAGCTGATTGGAAGATATCCCTCCATAATATGCATTGCGCTTGCACTGTACATAGGCACAACCAATATGAGAGAAAATATCGTTACCAAATACTTAACACTTTTCTTCTCAAACATAAACTTTCATCCCTTCTTTAATAGTTGTTGCACATTTGCAAAAACTTTTCGATTGCACCTGCCAAAAGTATCTGCACTAAAACAGAAACACTAACCATATATCTATCGGCAATAAATATATTCAAACATACGTAAAAATTATGCATATACCATCATTTCCAATAGCTTTTAAGTTCAGCGCCTGCACAAAACGTTAAATATCCTCCTTCCCAAAACAAAAAAGCCTTTGGACTATCCCAAAGGCGCAAAAAGTCATACAAAAACTCAAGTCGCCACAGGTCCATCGCTCGTAGACACAAATGTGCTGCAATATTGGCCGGCGATCCGACTGAAAGAATTATAAAAATTCTTAACACGGTAGCGTGACTGCGAAGGATTCTCACCTTGCTTCCCCTATTTAAAACAGATACAGAGCATCTGTTACCAATATCGTATATCAAATTTTAGATAAGTATATCACAATGTTATTAAAATTACAATACAAAAATTACACAAAATAATGTTATAATTTGTAAATTGATTGACATTGATTGATGAAGATGCTATAATCCCATATAAAATATAACTGTAAAAAGAAGGTATAATGATGGACACAGCTCAAAGCAAATATTCGTTTGAAGAAGCAAAAAAATATATTCCGGGAGGTGTTAATTCTCCCGTACGAGCATTTTCAAATATAGGTGCTTATCCGCTTTTTATTGACCATGCGAAAGGTTCAAAAATATATGACATTGACGGCAATGAATATATTGATTATGTAGGTTCATGGGGACCAATGCTTTTGGGGCATGCTCATCCAAAAGTCGTTGACGCCGTTATATCCGCCGCTTATGAAGGCACTTCATTTGGAGCACCCAGTCTTAAAGAAACCGAGCTTGCAAAAAAAATCTGTTCTATGGTACACTGCGTTGATAAAGTGAGAATGGTAAATTCGGGAACTGAAGCTACCATGTCTGCCATTCGCCTTGCACGGGGATACACCGGAAGAAATACCATTGTTAAATTTGAAGGCTGCTATCATGGTCACTGTGACTCTTTGCTCATAAAAACAGGTTCTGGAGCTTTAACTCATGGCGTTGTTTCCTCTGCCGGAGTTCCAGACGCTTTTGCAAAACACACAATCGTGCTTCCGTATAATGATATATATGCACTAAATGAAGTCTTTTCAAAAATGGGCGAGGAGATTTCCTGTGTTATAGTTGAGCCTGTGGCAGGCAATATGGGAGTAGTGCTCCCGCAAGATGGCTTTCTTCAAAAAATTCGTGAACTCACATTAAATTACGGCTCTATTTTCATAGTAGACGAGGTTATGACGGGTTTTAGATTGTCACCATCCGGAGCAATAGGTGCATTAAATTTGTCCGCCGATATTGTCACATTTGGAAAAGTTATAGGCGGAGGGCTTCCGGTCGGCGCGTATGGCGGAAGATGCGACATTATGGATTTCGTATCACCGTCGGGGCCAGTTTATCAGGCGGGTACACTTTCCGGAAACCCCATTGCAATGGCGGCAGGCATTGCAATGCTTTCCGAACTGGACTCAAATCCGTCCATATATGGACAACTTGAAGAAAAGTCCGCAAAGCTTGAAAAAGGTCTGAAAAAAGCGGCATTAAGATCAAATATAGACGTATGCATCAATCGTATGGGGTCTATGCTGAGTGTATTTTTTACAAAGGAAAAAGTAATTGACTTTAAAACCGCATGTACTTCAGATACGAATAGATTTAAAAAATATTTCCTTGCTATGCTTGATCAGGGCATATATCTTGCTCCTTCTCAATTTGAAGCGATTTTCGTTTCAAATGCACATACCGATGAGGATATAGACAAAACAATCAACGCTGCGGAAAAGGCGATGAGTTCGCTCTAAAAGCTTATAGAAAATATTTCGGGCTGTCAATCTTGGATTGACAGCCCGAAATATTTTATTTTAAGGAAGAACCGTTTCCCCCATTAAAAATCTATCAACTTCACGCGCAGCCTCTCTGCCTTCACGAATTGCCCAAACAACTAAGCTCTGACCTCTACGCATATCTCCTGCCGAAAATACGCTCTTAATGTTTGTTTTATATTCACCTTCAACGGCAGCTACGTTGGAACGTGCATCTGTTTCGATAGACAACTGGTTGATTAATTCCTGTTCAGGGCCCAAAAATCCCATTGCAATCAAAACCAAATCCGCTTTTCTGATTTTTTCACTGCCCTCAATCGGCTGTGGTGACACTCTGCCAGTGCTGTCCTTAACCCACTTTACATCAACAGTATGAACTTCCTTCACGGCCCCGTTATCATCGCCGACAATCTTAGTGACAGTTGTGCAATATTCTCTAGGATCCTTTCCAAACACTTCTATGGACTCTTCCTGACCGTAATCAACTTTCTTGATTTTCGGCCATTGAGGCCAAGGATTATTTTCCGTTCTTGCCACAGGCAGCTCAGGCATAATCTCAAGCTGTGTTACACTCTTGCAGCCATGGCGAATCGCCGTACCAACACAGTCTGTACCCGTATCACCACCGCCGACAACAATAACATCTTTGTCCTTTGCGCTGATGTATTTCTCATCCTCCAAATTAGAATCCAAAAGACTCTTTGTATTTGCTTTCAAAAAGTCCATTGCAAAATACACACCGTTTAAATTATTTCCTTCAACAGCAAGCGGTCTTGGAACAGTAGAGCCGCAGCACAAAACAACCGCGTCAAAATCATTTACAAGCTTTGCCGCAGAATAATCCTTTCCCACCTCGGTATTTAGCACAAAGGTAACTCCCTCCTGCTCCATAAGCTTTATTCTGCGCTCTACAACGCTCTTGTCAAGCTTCATGTTCGGAATTCCATACATTAAAAGCCCGCCTGCTCTGTCTGCTCTTTCAAATACGGTAACCTTATGCCCGGCTTGATTAAGCTGATCCGCGCAGGCAAGTCCCGAAGGTCCGGAACCTACCACAGCAACGCACTTTCCGGTGGACCTTTTCGGTTTCCTCGGCTTTATCGCATTTTCTTCAAACATCTTGTCAATGATGTGAACCTCTATGTTTTTAATTGTTACAGCAGGCTCATGCATACCCAATGTACAGGAGCCCTCGCAAAGAGCGGGACAAACTCTTCCCGTAAACTCCGGAAAATTATTTGTAAGTGACAATCGTCTGTATGCTTCTTCATACTTCCCACGATATACAAGATCATTCCACTCCGGGATAAGATTATTTATAGGACAACCCATAACAGAGCCGTCAATAATTTTCCCCGTATGGCAAAACGGAATTCCGCAGTCCATACATCTTGCGCCTTGTAGCTTTAAGGAAGCGGTATCAAAATGAGTGTGAAACTCTTTCCAATCCTTCAGCCTTTCCGCAGGTGGTCTGTCTTTAGGCAATTCTCGATTATATTCCAAAAATCCTGTTGGTTTCCCCACTTATAACACTCCCTTCCTAATTTGCGGCTTTCTTTTTCGTTACGCTTTCAAATGCAAGCATAAGTGCTTCTTCTCCGCCGATACCCTTGCTTTGAGATTCCTTTAAAACAGTCATAATCTGCTTGTAGTCCTTTGGTATTACCTTTACAAATTTAGAAATTTCCACATTCCAGTCGTCCAAAATAGCTTTTGCGACACTGCTTTGTGTATATTTGTAATGCTTTTCAATCATCTGCTTTAATTCGTCCGCATCCTCGGCTTCAAGGCTTTCCAAAGAAACAAGCCCCATATTGCACTTTGCTTCAAAGCCGCCGTTCTTATCGTAAACATAAGCAATACCGCCGGACATACCTGCCGCAAAATTTCTGCCTGTCGCCCCAAGCACGGCAACTCTTCCTCCTGTCATATATTCACAGCCATGATCACCTATTCCTTCAACCACAGCCGTTGCGCCGCTGTTTCTCACACAGAAACGCTCACCTGCAACTCCTCTGATATACGCCTCGCCGCTTATTGCGCCATAAAAGGCAACATTGCCGACAATTACGTTTTCGCTCGGTTCAAAATCGGCCTTCGAAGGCGGAACAACAATGATTTTCCCTCCAGACAGACCTTTTCCAATATAGTCATTGCTATCGCCTTCCAGCTTCATGGTAACACCGTGCGCTAAAAATGCACCGAAACTCTGTCCTGCGGAGCCAACAAAATGCAGATTAATTGTGTCGTCTTCCAAGCCTTCTTCCCCGTGCTTTCTCGCAATTTCAGACGAAAGAACTGTTCCTGTTACACGATTTATATTCGTAATCTCAAACTTTGCCTCAATAGTTTTCCCATTGTTTATTGCAGGTTCACAAAGCTTTAAGAGAGTTGTATAATCCAATGTCTTTTCAATCTCATGATCCTGATTCTGCGTATGATAGCGTTCATATTCATTACTGCTGATTTTCGGCTGATAAAGAAGAGATTCAAAATCAACCTGTGAAGCCTTCAAGTTCTTTGAAACCTTCTTTGTATGCAGCTTTTCAACATGCCCAATCATTTCATCAACCGTTTTAACGCCTATTTTAGCCATCCATTCGCGCAAATCCTGTGCGATAAACCTCATGAAGTTTTCAACATATTCAGGTTTTCCGGAAAACTTCTTTCTAAGTGCTGGGTTCTGGGTGGCAACTCCTACGGGACAAGTATCCAGATTGCATACTCTCATCATAACACAGCCGATAGCAATGAGCGGACCGGTTGCAAATCCGAATTCTTCTGCTCCCAAAAGTGCCGCAACCGCTACATCACGTCCTGTAAGAAGCTTGCCGTCAGTTTCAATAACAACCCTATTTCTAAGATTATTCATTAAGAGCGCCTGGTGTGTTTCCGCAACTCCCAATTCCCAAGGAAGTCCGGCATGACGAATACTGCTGCGCGGAGCCGCACCAGTGCCGCCGTCAAAACCGCTTATTAAAATAACATCTGCACGACCTTTGGCAACACCAACGGCAATAGTTCCCACACCAGCTTCGGAAACAAGCTTGACACTAATTCTCGCATCACGGTTTGCATTTTTAAGGTCATGAATAAGCTGAGCTAAATCCTCTATAGAATAAATATCGTGATGCGGCGGCGGAGATATTAATCCTACACCCGGAGTCGAATGTCTTGCTCTCGCAACCCACGGATATACCTTTCCTCCCGGCAAATGTCCGCCTTCACCCGGTTTTGCACCCTGTGCCATTTTAATCTGTATTTCCTTCGCATGCTGCAGATAGTGAATATTCACTCCAAATCTGCCTGATGCAACCTGTTTGATTGCACTGCAGCGCGAATCTCCGTTTTTATCAGGGATATAACGCTCAGGGATCTCACCGCCTTCACCGCTGTTGCTCTTGCCTCCCAAACGATTCATCGCAATCGCCAGACACTCGTGTGCCTCCTGACTGATAGAGCCGTAAGACATAGCTCCAGTTTTAAAACGCTTAACAATAGATTCTACCGGTTCCACACAATCAATGGGAATAGGTTTGTCAATGGTTTTAATGTCAAGCATTCCACGAATTGTGCACTGCTTTTCAGAGTGCTTATTCATTTCTTCAGCATATTCTTTATACAGCTTGTAATTTCCCGTTCTGCATGCCATTTGAAGCTTGTAAATTGACTCCGGATTAAACATATGATATTCGCCCTTAGAACGCCATTTATAGCTGCCGCCTGTCTCAAGCGCCTCATTTGCTGTTACTGGTTCAAAGGCTTTTTTGTGGTTTTGGAGAGCTTCCTTTTCAATCTGCTCCAACCCTATACCGCCAATTCTTGTAACAGTACCGGTAAAATATTCGTCAATCACCTGTTCATTAATGCCCAGAGCCTCAAAAATCTGAGCTCCCAAATAGCTTTGTATTGTTGAAATACCCATCTTGGACATGATTTTCACTATACCGCTCGTTACTGCTTTAATGTATCTGTCAACGGCCTCCTCATTGCTGAAGCTTACATAACCGTCCTTTACCAAATCTTCGATCACTTCATATGCCATGTACGGATTTACCGCATTTGCGCCATATCCCAAAAGTACGGCAAAATGATGTACTTCCCTCGGTTCGCCGGTTTCCAAAATAATGCTTACCTTCATTCTGGTTCCATTGCGAATAAGGTGATGATGAAGCCCTGATGATACCAAAAGTGCCGGAATTGGCGCCTTGTTTTCATCTATTCCCTTATCGGAAAGTATAATTAGGTTGTATCCGTTTTCGACAGCAATATCCACAGCCTTAAAGATATTGTCAAGTGCGGGCTTCATATCGTTTTCCCTGTTTGTGTCAAACAAAGTGGAAATAGTAACGGGCTTGAAGCCTTCCGCACGAATATTTCTAATCTTATTTAAGTCTGTATTTGACAAAATCGGTGTTGACAATCTGATTCTGCGGCAGTTTTCCTCGGACTGCTCCAAAAGATTTCTTTCGCTGCCCAACAGGACATTTGTCGAAGTAACAATTTTCTCACGTATTGCATCAATCGGTGGATTTGTTACCTGTGCAAAAAGCTGCTTAAAATAATTATACAAAAGCTGAGGCTTTTCCGACAATACCGCAAGAGGAACATCGGTACCCATAGCACCAATAGGATCCTCGCCCTTTTCAACAATGCCTTTTATGGTATTATTTACGTCCTCCCAAGTGTAGCCGAACACTTTTTCTCTCGTAAGCAACGGCTTTGTTTCATTAAAATTATTTTCACGGTTTGAGAACATATTCTTAATCTCAAGAAGCCTTTTTGGATCTAAATATTTATTAGTTTGCATACTTGCATCATTTTCTATTTTTTCCGAAATGGCATTCCAATCCGCGCCTATATTTGCGTCAACATCATCAAGCTTTTCCAATTCGAGCAAGTTTTTGTCAAGCCATTCTCTATATGGTTTTCTGCCTGCCTGAATGTCCTTGATTTCTTCATCGTCGATAATACGTCCCGCCTCGGTGTCAATCAGAAGCATTTTCCCCGGATGCAAACGTTCCTTCTTTATGATATTTTCCGGCGGAATATCCGCAACACCAACCTCCGAGGACAAAATAACCATATCATCCTTTGTAACATAGTATCTTGCAGGTCTTAAGCCGTTTCTGTCAAGAGTAGCACCTACATAAACTCCATCCGTAAACGCAATTGCGGCAGGACCATCCCACGGTTCCGTCAAACAACTATGATATTCGTAAAACGCACGTTTTTTCTCATCCATTGCCTTATCATTTTCCCATGGCTCCGGTACCGTCATCATAATCGCATGAGGGAGAGAATACCCTGACAAGGTTAACACTTGAATATAGTTATCAAGCATAGCTGAGTCACTGCCGTCTTCATTAATCACAGTTTTGATTTTTTTCATATCGTCTCCGAAAGTCTCGGAATAAAACATTTTTTCTCTCGCCTTCACCCAGTTGACATTACCGCAAATAGTATTAATCTCACCATTATGAATTATATATCGGTTTGGATGTGCCCTTTCCCAGCTGGGGAACGTATTTGTACTAAAACGTGAATGCACAAGCGCAATTGCCGTTTCCATATCAACATCCCTAAGATCAAGATAAAAAGCATTCACCTGATCGGGAGTAAGCATCCCTTTGTATACAATAGTACGCGCGGAAAGGCTGGAAAAGTAAAAATACTTATCCTTGCTGTCACTTGAGTATCTTATCTTACGCTCGGCGCGCTTGCCTATGATGTACAACTTCCTTTCAAAAGCCATCACGTCCTTAATTTGTTCGCTGCGTTTTATAAATACCTGACAAATGTAAGGCATAGCCTCCCTTGCACCTTCGCCGATACAATCGGGATAAACGGGAACATCACGAAAGCCCAATACAGTTTGTCCTTCTTCTTCGATAATCTTAATGAGCTTTTGCTTGCTATCTTCCCTGGTTTCCTTATCGGGCGACATAAATATCATTCCAACACCGTATTCATATTTATCCGGCAAATCAATACCTTCATTTTTACAAACCTTTTTCATAAAGGCATGAGGCATTTGAATAAGTATTCCTGCGCCGTCACCGGTATCTGGATCACTCCCGACACCGCCTCTATGCGTTAAATTTTTTAAAATCTGTATTGCACGTGAAATAATATCATGAGAAGTATTTCCCTTGATATTGCTGATAAATCCGATACCGCAGGCATCATGTTCAAATTTGGGATCATAAAGGCCCTGTTTCGGCGGTAATCCAATAAATTCCATCATGCTTCCCCTTTCCTTATATTGAATATTTTATTATTTGCCTTTTATGGAAAAGTAACCCATTTACAAAAACAAAAAGACGCTAGAAAAGCTTTTGTATCATAACAAAAGCCTGTGAAACGTCTTTGTTTCTAAAAATATCTATTCTGTTTTCGTTACAAAATGAGCCATACCATTGTATTATACTATATGTAAACATATAAATCAAGTACCTTTTCATACAAAACATGAAGTTTTGGTTCTCAATAAATC
>JAOAAV010000058.1 GCA_026418715.1 Clostridia bacterium | reverse complement strand
AGGGGTCGATACCTCCTACACCTAGTATCCATCGTTTACAGCGTGGACTACCAGGGTATCTAATCCTGTTTGCTCCCCACGCTTTCGCGCCTCAGCGTCAGTTATCGTCCAGAAAGCCGCCTTCGCCACTGGTGTTCCTCCTAATATCTACGCATTTCACCGCTACACTAGGAATTCCGCTTTCCTCTCCGACACTCAAGACTTGCAGTTTCAAATGCAGCCCCGGAGTTAAGCTCCGGTATTTCACATCTGACTTGCAAACCCGCCTACGCGCCCTTTACACCCAGTAAATCCGGACAACGCTCGCCACCTACGTATTACCGCGGCTGCTGGCACGTAGTTAGCCGTGGCTTCCTCCTTGGGTACCGTCATTTTTTTCTTCCCCAAAGACAAAAGTTTACAATCCGAAGACCTTCTTCCTTCACGCGGCGTTGCTGCGTCAGGGTTCCCCCCATTGCGCAATATTCCCCACTGCTGCCTCCCGTAGGAGTCTGGGCCGTGTCTCAGTCCCAATGTGGCCGATCAACCTCTCAGTTCGGCTACTGATCGTCGCCTTGGTAGGCCTCTACCCTACCAACTAGCTAATCAGACGCGAGTCCATCTGTAAGCGATAAATCTTTCAAAGCAAAACCATGCGGCCTCGCTTCAATATGCGGTATTAGTACCCGTTTCCAGGTATTATCCCCCTCTTACAGGCAGGTTACTCACGCGTTACTCACCCGTCCGCCGCTAAGTTGAAAGCTTCCATCCCGAAGAACTTCCACTAACAACTCCGCTCGACTTGCATGTGTTAGGCACGCCGCCAGCGTTCGTCCTGAGCCAGGATCAAACTCTCGATAAATTGGTTATATCAAATCTTTCGATTTTATATACTTTATCTGAGCCCTTAGCTCTTTTCTTTGCTGACATTCATAACCGTTTCCGTTATTTACTGTCTTGTTCACTCATTGGATAAAAATAAGATGCTATCTTATTTTAAACAAGAACCATGCACTGTTTATTTTTCAATGTACAATCTTCGCTGCTCTGCCGAACAGCTTATTTAGTATATCACCTTGCCGCCCTTTTGTCAACACCTTTTTTTAGGTTTTTTTATCCTCTCAAAGGCGCCCCGTTTTCAGCGGCTTGATTATATTAACACATCCCCATCGCTTTGTCAATATGTTTTTTGTGGAATTTTGTGGGATTTTGCGCAGGGGGAAGTTTTTACAAATTTTTAACTTGACATTTGGGGATGCTTGGCATATAATAATTGTAAACAATTTAATTGTTTACAATTATTATATGGGAGGTATTGTCATGTCAATCTACGATTATGAATACACATCAATTGAAAACAATCAGGTGCAATTTTCCGAGTACAAGGGTAAAATCCTGCTGGTTGTAAACACGGCAAGCAAATGCGGTTTCACCCCTCAGTATGAGGGATTGGAGGAACTTTACCGAAAATATAAAGAACAAGGTTTTGTAGTTATCGGTTTTCCTTGCAATCAATTTATGGAACAAGAGCCTGGGAATGAAAAGGAAATTTCGGAGTTTTGTTCGCTCAGATACGGTGTTACTTTCCCATTGTCTAAAAAAGTTGATGTAAGAGGTGAAACTGCTTTGCCTCTTTTTAAGTATTTGACTTCTCAAAAAGGATTTCAAGGATTTGGGAAGGGCGTGAAAGCTAAAACACTTGAAATTATGCTTAAAGCCAGATATAAAGATAATTTTTCAGACGAACAAATTAAGTGGAATTTTACAAAATTTCTTATAGATAGAAGCGGAAATGTTGTTTCGCGCTATGAATGTACCGTTGAGCCGAATGATATTGCGATTGATATTGAAAAATTGCTTCAGCAATAATATAATAAACAATAAGCAGCATACATTCAAATATGCGAAAAATTTTCTATAAAAATGCCCGTGGTGAAAAATATGAACGATGAAATTTTAAGACTTAAAAACCAATTATGTTTCCCTCTCTACGCTGCGGCAAAAGAGGTTGTTAACCTTTACAAACCGCTTCTTGACACAATAGATTTAACTTACACCCAATATATTGTCATGATGGTTATGTGGGAGCATAAAAGTATTAGCGTAAAGGAGCTTGGGAAACATCTGTTTTTAGACTCCGGTACGCTTACTCCGCTTTTGAAACGATTAGAGGGTAAGGGTTTTGTCCGGCGTGAACGTTCCGAAACCGATGAACGAGCAGTTAATATATTCCTGACTGAAGCGGGTGAACACCTCAAGGAGCAGGCGATGAAAGTGCCTGTGCAAATGACAAGCTGTTTACCTCTGTCAAAAGAAGAAGCAAAAACACTGTATATGCTGTTATATAAGCTTTTGAGTAAATTTAACGGTGAATACAACGGGTCATAAAATTATCAAAAGATACCGAAACTATAACGTTTTACGGCAAGCAGAATATAGGTTTTTATATGTTGTGAAAATGCCGATTCCGCCAAAGTTTCACGGATACATTTTTCGGCATTTTCCGTCATTAAGGGTTATAGCCATATATATGATTGCTTTACAGATAGAAATCGTGGTTTGCTATGCTTGCATAGAATATTCTGTTCTCCAAAATCCAAAGACTTGATGCAATTTGAGGATTTAAAAAATAAAGGCTTGCCCCCACGACGTTTTCGCCTGCAAGTGCACGTTTCGCCGCTATAATGCTTGCAGGCGAAGGCTCGTTATAAATTCTGCCATTTAAAACAGGTTCAAACTGTACGCCAAAATTGCGGTCAAATATTACATCGTAAATGGTATCTGGGAAACTAGAGCTTTTTACGCGATTAAGTATCACATTTCCAACGCCTATTTTGCCATTCATGGGTTCGCCAGCGCTTTCCGCCTCAATAATACGTGCAAGCCATAAAATATCATTTTCATTGTAGTTTGTGTTTTTCAAATTCTCAGGAACTGCAATGCCGTCTTTTTTTATTTCAACGGTATAGTACGTGCTGTTCCAGTTTACTGTTGCACCCAAAATTTCCGACACAAACCTTACGGGGACAAAGCTTCTATCATTTATAAGGCGTATACTGTTTTCAAGAACTATTTTTTGGCTGTTTACATAAACATATCTGCTGCCTATAGTAAATTTTATAGTAGTTTCGCCCTCTGAAATTATAACGCTTCTGCTGTCACCTTCCCATATTATTTCGTCAGCACCCAAAGCTTCGCTTACAAAACGCACGGGAACATATGTGGTGTTTTTTTCAAGAAAACTTTTCGCATCTGTCTTAATGTAACAATCATTCACCATTATGTCTATAGGAATTTGTGAGTCATCTACTTGTTCGGCTTTTGCATCAGCCGGAACAAGGGCAAAGAGCATGAGTATTATATACAGTAATATATTTAATTTTTTCATGTTTTCATTCTCCTGTCAAATTAAAATGTTCTACAGCAGTATGATAACATACGTCAAATAATGAAATCAATGTAAAAATTTTAGCAGTTATTTTGTGTGATTGTACACATTCTGTACTTTGGGAGAAAACAAAAAACAGCTCAAAATCTCCTCAAAAGGAGGTTTTGAGCCGTTTTTATTTTAGCAAATACATATATTTATAAATCAAGTTTTTCAGACGCTGATATTCGCTTTCAGACAAATGCTGACGCAAATAATTATATGCCTCAGTTTTTTCTTCCTGTGTCAAACCGCCGCCCGCCAAACCCGATAAATAGCCAATGTCTATTTTTGACGCAATACGCATACCATCCGCAAGATCCTTTGGCGCTATTTGACTTTTTACTTCATCTATCCTTTTGCTGTAGCTTTGTGTGCTTGTTTTAGATGAAGATTCAGGCTGCGGAGTATTTTCAGGTGCTTGCTGCGTGCTTTGATTTTCTGTTTTGCCAGCTGGAGTGTTTTTATCCGACACGCTATTTCCCATTTTTTCCCCGTTATTATCCGATGTGGAGGATTCTTCGTCATTATTTTCCGCTTTCACTTCAGTTTGCGCAAGCACCGCAGCAATTTCATCTTGTGATTCCTGTGATTTTAAGAAATCTTCCGCAGCATTTACAAGGGCATCGCTGTATTTAGGTTTGATGTAAAACTCAAATGTGAGAACAGTAGCCGCAGCGGAGGCAATAATAAAAACAAAAATGCCTAACAAAATTTTCTTTACCTTTTTCATGCGTAAAATCACTCCGTATCATCAAATTCCTGTGCAATCAGCTTTTTGTCTCAAGTTCATTCTACCATGCATCAAAATCAGCATTTTTTAATACATGGATTTGAAACTTTTCTGTACGTAGGCACAATCTCGGCAAGCTTATCAACTGCTTCGGCTTCCTTTCCTTCATCTGCAAGAAAAACCAACTCGCTGATGTCATTTTTTAGAGCGTCAAAATCAACAAACATAGGCTTTGCAACAAATATTAAATTGTGGGCAGTCTTTTTCAAGCCCTCCTCACTCATCAGAAGTTCTTCATATAGTTTTTCACCAGGTCTTAACCCAATGATATCAATTTTAATATCCTTATGAGGTTCCAAGCCACAAGTTCGTATAACTTCCTCGGCAAGCTTATAAATTTTTACCGGATTGCCCATGTCCAAAACAAATATTTCCCCGCCGCGTGCAAAAGCACCTGCTTGAATAACCAGTTGAGCTGCTTCGGGAATAGACATGAAAAATCTTGTTATCTCTTTATGAGTGACCGTGACTGGCCCTCCTGCCTCAATCTGCTTTTGAAACAATGGAATAACCGAGCCGTTGCTCCCCAATACATTGCCGAAACGCACAGCAACATATTCTGTTTGTGATTTTCTGTCAATGCCCTGGATAATCATTTCACAAACTCTTTTTGTCGCACCCATGATATTTGTTGGATTTACGGCTTTGTCCGTAGATATCAATACGAATCTTGACACATTGAATTTATCTGCACAAACAGCGGTATTTAATGTTCCCAGTATATTGTTTTTTATGGCTTCCGTAGGATTTGCCTCCATTAACGGCACATGCTTATGGGCTGCGGCATGGAAAACCACATCAGGTCTTTCTGTTTCAAAAATGGTCTCCAGTCTTTTCTCATCTCTGACTGATGCTATATAAATTTTAAGAGGCAATTCAGGGTATTTTCTGGTAAGCTGAGTTTGTATCTCATATGCATTATTTTCATAAATATCAAGAATAATTAGACACTTTGGATTAAATGCCGCAATTTGCCGACATAATTCAGAACCGATGGATCCCCCTCCTCCAGTTACCATTATCTTTTTGCCAGACAAATAAGTGGATATCTCACCATAATCTAAAGTGATTTCGTCTCGCCCGAGAAGGTCCGTAATATTGATGGGACGTATTTGCGAGAGAAATTTTTCTTGATTTACAAGCTGATATACAGAAGGTAAAACCTCGACAGGTACATTGCACTCAGAACAAATTTCAAGAATTTTTCTTTTATCACTGCTGCTGATAGCGGCGATCGCAAAGACAATCAACTCAATATTTAATTCATTTACTAGTCTTATGATATCATTCCTATTCCCGCATACCTTCACCCCGCGTATATAGGTATGATATTTTGCAGGGTCGTCATCTACAACGGCAATGGGATTGTATTTTTCCGGATTTCTGCGCATTTCTCGAATCAGTCCCGTTGCTCCGGCACCAGCGCCTATGACCAAAGTCCGCTTTCCGGATTTTATATATTTTGATCTTAAAATCATCCTTGCATTATTTTCTATTCTGATGAACAATCGTATTGAAAGCGTATTTATACTGCATAAGAAAGTAAGAACCACGGAGGTATATACGCTTGTACCAAAATAAAAAATCAAAACAGGCACTGATACAAGAGCGGCACAAAAACAAGAAAAAACTCCCACTAAAAATTCTCTAGTCCCCGCAACTTGCCATATCCTATCATACACTTTAAATACAAAGAAGAATAATGTGTAAGAAATCACTAAAAATATGCCTTCAAAAATCTTCGCTTCAGCAGGAGATCTGCCGTCATAAGGAGAAAAAAAGCACACAAACAGATATGACAGCAAAATAATGATAAAATCCGCAGCAAACAGCCCTAAAACCCTTATCATTTTTTCCTTTTTCATATTTTCCCCTCCATATATCCGTTTACCTTGAAAAACCAATCCAAAATTGCCTTTTCAGCCTGCCAATATGAGGAAACACCACTTTCTCTCCATTGATGACATTGTATTGGTTTTCTTCTATCCACTTGTAAAGCTCGGGGTTTATTTTATCCACAAGCTCATATGCCGCTCGGATGTCCGTATTTCTAAAGGTGTTGTTATGTCCGTCACTTCCCAGCATATGTACCATATTCTTCTTGACCAAATACTTTGCAACCTTTTGAACCTTCCTTCCGTTTTTACCAAGCAGAGAATCCCCGTTTACCTGTATTAAAACGCGCTCCTTTATAAAATCCTGCACTAAATTGGGATTGTTGATAACGGCATGCTGCCTTTCAGGATGAGCCAAAATCGGCTTAACTCCTCTGATACGCATCTCGTGCAGAATATCCATTGCATCTTTTGGAATGTGAGTGAACGGGAGCTCCAGAAGCATATACGGCCCATCGTTGATTCCCCAAATGCGACCTTCCTCGTATTCTTTAATAATTCGGTAGTCTATTCGCACCTCAAGCCCGGGCACAATTTCTATGTCTGAGAGATTTTTAAGCTTCTCAAGACGTGAAAAATATTTTTCGCGGTCTTGTTCAAAGTGTCTGCAAATGTAGTGAGATGTTGCGCAAATTGTTTCTACACCATTTCTTTTGCTATTTTCAAGCATTGCCAACGACATCTCTAAATTTTCGGAACCGTCATCAATATCGTATACTATATGCGAATGAAAATCAATCATATGATATACCCCTTTTCATTACCGTAATATTTCAAAAGTTATAAAACGATAAATAAGTACCTTATAATTATGACACAAAAAGCAGGACATGTGCAAGCTCTTCCATAATAAAAAGTACACGATTATTGTACGACATTGTGAGTGACTACCACCAAAATCATTCACACTCTGAACGTAAAATAATTTCTTTTGATTTTGAGAATATGTTAATCCGAAGTATAGTAGCTATTTTTATATTTATAACCGTATTTGCCGCCGTATTTCTTTCCGTAGCCGTAATAGCCGATTTCTTTTTTTGGTATTTGGTTGATCACGACTCCCAAGCATTTGGCATCAACTATGTCAAGACTTTCTTTGGCCTTTAAGAGTGCTGCCTTTTCTGCGGCACCATATTGCGCGACCAGCAGCACGCCATCAATGTTTCCCGCTATAATTTGCGCATCGGTGACAACCAATACCGGAGGAGCATCAATAAAAACAAAGTCATACTGCATTTTTAAACTGTTGATTAAATCCAAATACTTTTGAGAAGATAAAATCTCCGAGGGGTTTGGCGGGATAGTGCCGCTTGTGAGTATATACAAATTATCCACCGGCGTTTTCTGAATAAGAGAACTCAATTCTTTTTCCCCAAGCAGTATGTTTGTAAGTCCCGAATTATTTGGAAGCTCAAACTTTTTATGAATTGACGGCTTTCTTAAATCGCAGTCCACCAAGATAACTTTTTTCCCGCTTTGTGCAAGAGTTACCGCAAGATTTGAAATTACAGTGCTTTTCCCTTCTCCCGGCATACAAGATGTGATGGAAATGGCGCACATTTTTTTGTCAATCAGGGAAAACTGCAAATTTGTTCTGAGCGTTTTATAGCTTTCGCTGGTTAGGGATGTTGGCTTGTGATATGTCACAATATCGTCTTGTATATTATACATATCATTATTTTTTTCTTTATTCAGGTGCGGCTCAAATGGAATCGAACCTATTGCCGAAACTCCCAAAGATTTCTGTACGGCATCCGCATCTTTTACGGTGTTGTCAAGCATATGAGTCAAGAGAATAATTCCAATCGACAATCCGATTCCGAAAATAAATGAAACAAACAAATATGTTACTAAACTTTTGTTCATGGGATACTCCGGAACCGCAGCTTCATCAACAAGTTGAACATTATCTATATTTTTTATCTTAAACGTTATGCTCTTTAAAGATTCCGCCAAAGAATTTGCAAAAAGCGCCGCTTCATACTTATTGGGTGAAACCACCGATATTTCCATAAACTCCGTGTCCTCTTTTGCCGCAGCGGAAATCATTTTAATAGCTTTGTCATAGTCAACTTTGATACCGGAATTTTTAATGGCGTCTTCTACGACTATCCTTGTTTTTACAAACTGACAATAGGTTTCAACAAGCTTTTGGTACATCATTAGATCACTGTAGGTTTGAAGATTCGTTCCTGTTGCAGGATCCACCTTTTGCTGAATTGAACCTATAATCACGGGAACTGTTGCCTTATATGTGGGTACCGCGAAGAATACACTGTACACGGCACTTAGAGCAACACTCAATATGGTGACAACTAACACTATATACCACTTTTTGGCTATTATATGAATGTAATCGTTTAATTCCATTTATAATCTCCCAACTGTTAATTTATTTATGTGCAAAATATAAAAACCCTTGGTATATTTTGTTTAAAAACTTTACAATATTCCTTGTAGAAATGCTTCTGTACATACGTATAAAGGTAATTTCATATTGAATTTGCATAGAATATGCTTTCTACACAATAAATAAAAATAAATGTATCAAAAGTAAAATATTTACTTTTGATTGCACACAAAATCTACAACTTAAATTTTTCATACTTATGACAGATCTATACTGAGAAAAAGTGAAATAAAAAGATTCAAACATTATATCGATAGATAAATCTTCAGCAGGTGAACATATTTTCAATCGCTTTTGTAAGTTTGTTATTATTGATCTTATCACATTTATGAAAATATAAGTTCGGCAATTCCTGTTTGGTATAACTATAGGAAGCCCGCAACGAGGCTTCCTATAGCGTTGAACCCTATTTATGATTGTCTGACTTTTATATGAGTTATTTTTTATACGCTACATAATCTTTGTATATATTGACAATATCACTTGAAGTAGCAGTACCATTATTAACCGCATTCAATCTTGTTAGCATATCAAAGCCCGAAGTGTTCAGCATATCCACAACAGTAGAAGTTAACCATGTCTTCAAGTAGGTCTTGTTTTCAGACGGGGAATTAGTTATAGCCGCGTAAACATCATCCTGATATGTTTTAAGGTCAGCTACTGTAATCGCACTGGTATTTGAATCATTTTTCAAGGCAAGCAAGCCGTCAACCATTTCGTTTACAACCGACACCATAACAGTCATATCTACCGCAACAGATGATACTGTATGTGTATCATTCAAATTCGCATTCTTGTATATGTCATTGTTCATTGCTGTAGAAAGAACAGCCGTATATGCATCCGCATAAGCGGCAACCGGAGTTGCAACAGCGTAGCTTGGATACTCTGACGAATATGAAGGAATATTCGCAGCTATTGTCGCATACGCAGTTAAAACATCACTTGAAGATCCGCTTGTAACCGCTGTCTGCACTGCCCCAATAGCTTGTGAAACTGCTGTCGGTGAAGACACTGGCTTTACTGTGGCCACTGGCGTAGCTGTTGGCGTAGCCGTTGGTGTTGCTGTCGGACTGGTCGTCGGCTTTGTAGTGGAACTTGACGAACCGCCGCCTCCACCGCCGCCGCTTACAACAACAACTCCTGAAATCGGTGCCACGGTCTGTGTTGCAGTTGCCGTAGTGGTTACTGAAATAGCACGATTTAGCATTTTCGCAGTTTCTGCTCTTGTAATTGTTTCATTTGGTCTGAAAGTATTGTCTTCATAGCCGGAAATCACATTTTTGGCTGCCAATGTTGCAACCTGGGTTTTTGCCCATGAAGCAATGCTGTCGCTGTCGACAAAAGACAAACTTCCTTCGGGAGATAAAGCCCATGCTCTATAAATAACTACGGCAGCCTCGGCTCTTGTAATACTGCTGTTTGGTCTGATTGTTTGATCTTCATAACCAGTTAAGTACCCCGCAGCAACGGCTTTGCTGATTTGTTCGGCATACCATGCATCAGGCTCAACATCCGAAAATGTTTTATCGGACTTTACGGTTGTGCCTTTAATTTTATTAATAATTGTCGCAAATTCAGCTCTTGTAATCTTATTGTCCGGCAAAAAAGTGCCGTCGCTATAACCATTTATATAGCCCGCACTGCTTAAAGCCTGGATATCTGAGTTTGCCCAGTGGGTTTCGCCGACATCCGTAAAAGCAAGCGAGGACACAGAAGAAAGCACCATGCTTACGGTTACAGCAACAGAGGTCAAAAGAGCCTTTGCTGATCTTTTGTTGGAATACATTATATTACCTCCTATACATCTTGTAAACCATAAATTCAGATTTCACTTACTATTATAGTATTGTTCAATGGCATTTGTCAAGCTATATTGCAACTTTAATTCTTTTTTTTCCATATTGTGTATGTTGAATTCTAGTGGATGCAAGCAAACAAGGCGCCTCTATTACCGTACATAAT